>JAXJWR010000264.1:0-6138 GCA_036307905.1 Acutalibacteraceae bacterium | reverse complement strand
TCCTCAGGCAGATTCATACCCTTTGTTACCTCTTCCCATTCCTCGGTATAATTACGAGTCAGAACAAGATAATCCATGTAATAAAACTCGCCGTCAACCATAATCGGTTCGTCTGCACGTTCAATTGTTATAAAATCCGAAAGATGTCCGTCTCGTTGCAGTATTTCATTATGCACACTTTCTGTACAATAACCGATACTTATTTGATTTGTGCATTTTCCTCTTGATGCCACAACAGCCGCATTATTAAAATTCATAACAGTTTCTCCTACTGGCTTATTCTGCCTGCAGTTTTATACTCGGGAACGGGGATGAAGTTTTCCTCCTTTTTAAAGGGGAAAAGCAGAGCGCCGTCTATTACGGTTTCGACCTTTTCGGCAACCACGAAATCGACGTTTGCCAGAACGGTTTTATCAAGCTCGGCAAGGTCGGCTTCGTTTGCCTTGGGTATAAATACCGTTTTTACCCCTGCACGGTAGGCCGCCATGGTTTTTTCCTTAAGGCCGCCGATGGCCAAAACTCTGCCCTTTATTGTAACCTCACCGGTCATTGCCACGTCGCGGCGGACAGGGGTATTTGTAAGGGCCGAAACAAGGGCGGTAGTAATGGTTACACCTGCACTTGGGCCGTCCTTGGGAACGGCATTTTCGGTGGCATGGATATGAATGTCCTTGTTTTTATAAAAATCTGCATCTATGCCGTATTTTGCGGCATTTGAGCGCACAAAGGATACTGCGGCGCGGGCAGACTCCTTCATAACGTCACCCAGAGAGCCTGTAAGCTCAATTTTTCCCGTACCCTCCATAACAGAAACTTCAAGCTGCATAAGCTCTCCGCCAACACTTGTCCAGGCAAGGCCGTTTATAATTCCTACCTCGTCGCAGGAGAGAATCTCCTCGGGACGGTATTTGCGTTTGCCCAGCATTTCGGAAACGGTGGCAGATGTTATGGTTTTATTCGCAGTCTCGCCCGAAGCTATTGCCTTTGCGGTTTTACGGCAAAGGGTGGCGATGGTGCGTTCCAGCTTGCGCACACCTGCTTCGCGGGTGTAGAAGTCGATAAGGTCGTAAACAGCGGCATCGGTAATTTTTACCTTTTTGCCGTCCAGACCGTGGTTTTTAATTTCTTTTTTAACAAGATGCTTTTTAGCAATATTGAATTTTTCCTCGCGGGTGTAGGAGGTAAGCTCAATAACCTCCATACGGTCCAGCAGGGGTGCAGGAATAGTAGAAGTATCGTTGGCGGTGGTAATAAATACCACCTTGCCAAGGTCGTATGGCATATCTATAAAGTGGTCGGTAAAGGTGCTGTTTTGCTCCTTGTCCAGAACCTCTAAAAGGGCGGCGGAAGGGTCGCCTTTATAGTCGGACGCCAGTTTGTCTATCTCGTCGAGAAGGATAAGCGGATTACTGCTGCCGGCCTGCTTTATGGCACTTATAATTTTACCCGGCATTGCGCCGATATAGGTCTTGCGGTGGCCGCGAATTTCGGCTTCGTCGTGAATACCGCCAAGAGAGATTCTGGCATAATTTCTGCCCATACATTCGGCAATAGCCTTACCGATAGAGGTTTTACCCACACCGGGAGGGCCTGCAAGACAGATTATCTGTCCCTTTACGTCGGGGTTGAGCAGATAAACGGAGAGCTGCTCGATAATTCTTTCCTTGACCTTCTCCATACCGTAGAAATCGCGGTCGAGAATTTTTTGAGATTTTTTTATATCAAGCTTGGCCTCGGTACAGGTGTTCCAGGGAAGCTCCAGACAGGTGTCGAGATAGCCGCGTACAACGGTTGCCTCGTGGGAGCCCTGGGGCATTTTTTGAAGCTTTTGCACCTCGCCAGCCAGCTTTTCTTTTACCTTTTCGGGGGCGGAAAGCTTGTCGATTTTAGCAAAATACTCATCAACCTCATCCTCTGCGGTGTCGCCGTAAAGTTCGAAATTGATGGCCTTTATCTGCTCGCGCAGGTAGTATTCGCGCTGATTATCGTCGATTTGGGTTTTAACCTTTTCCCCGATTCTGCGGTCGATGTCGATTATCTCGGCCTCTTTACCGAGAAGCTCCAGCGCAATTTTCGCACGGGTTACAATATTCATCTGTTCAAGAATATACTGCTTATCGTCCACGGGAACGGGAATATTGAAGGCGATAAAATCCGAAAGATAGCCAATATCATCGCTGGTGGCAACGGTGGTGGCAATATCGGGAGCAAGCTTAATTCCCTTTGAAGCATAGGCTTCAAACTCGCTTCTGATTTTGCGGGCCAGAGTTTCGAGATAGACCTGACGGTGACGGACTGCGGGAATTTCGCACTTCTTTACGGTGGCGGTCATAAAACTGCCCGAATCGTCGATACCCATTGTTTTGGCACGGTAGAGTCCCTCCACCAGCACCTTAACGCTGTCGTCCGACATACGAAGCACCTGACAAATGCGAGCCACACAGCCGATGGTATAAAGGTCGTCCTGTTTGGGGTCCTCGTCGTAAACGTTTTTCTGCGCTACGAGGAAGATTTTTTGTCCCCTTTCCATTGCGGCATTAAGGGATTTTATAGATTTCTTTCTGCCTACGTCGAAATGGAGCATTACTCCGGGGAAGCAAACAAGTCCCCTAAGAGCAAGGGCAGGAAGTATTTTTGTGTTATCGGGGGTAAAATCGGTCATTTATATATCTCCAAAATTTAAAGTAAATCATTATTTTGCAATAATGCTTTATTATACTATATTTATTTTAATAATTCAACTTTTTTGTGGCGTGTATTTTTATCCATTTCTCTTTCTGAACTGAGACGGGGAGATTTTTTCGTGCTTTTTAAAGATACGGGAAAAATAGTATTCGTCGGAAAAGCCGCAAAGGGAGGCCGTTTCCTTTATGCTTTTATCCGAAGAACAAAGTATTTGCTTGGCGAGGCGCAGTCGGCCTTTTATAAGATAGTTTTTCGGAGTATCCCCCGTTTGCTTTTTAAAAAGATTTATAAAGTGGGTTTCGGAAAATCCGCTCTCTGCCGCAAGCTCTGAAACGCTGATATTCTCGGTGCAGTTTTCGTTTATATAGCCTATTGCTCCATCTATGACCGAAACGCGGGAGACCGTTTCACACAGCATATAAACCGTATCGTTGCAAAAATGACGATGTATGTCACTTAGGTTTTCAGAGCAGAAAATGCAATCCTTAAGCTTTTCCGTATTGTAAATAAAGCGGGCCGTATCGAAGGAGAGCGATGAAGAAAACTCGAGAGGCTCTGTACAGGTAAACTTTATCATACAAAGCTCGCAGGGGACTATAATTTCCCTTTTAAAGACGGTGTTCGGAGGACAGATGACCGCACTCGGGGCCTTTAATATCTGCTCTTCACCGTCACCAATGCTATAACGAAAGCTGCCTTTTATAAGGCAGAAGGCAACGTATTCCCCGTAGGTCTCGCTTTTGTAGCGGAAGTTTTCAATATTTTTAAAATAAGTACAAAAGACTACCTTTAAACCGTGTATCAAAGTATTACCTCACTTTAATTTTGTCTATTTTTATTATAACTTTATCAATTGTGTTTTGCAAGACTTTATACGATAATCAGATTAAAAGGAGGACGCGATATGAAATACATAACCGAAAATTTAACCACGCCGATATACGGAGAATACGACGTTATCGTTGTAGGCGCGGGCCCTGCAGGCTGCGGCGCCGCAATCACCCTTGGAAGACAGGGACTTAAGATCCTGCTTATTGAGAAAAGCAACTGTTTAGGCGGCGCCTGGACGACGGGGTTTATGAATCCCCTTTTCGACCATGAAAACAAGGACGGACTTCTCAGGGAGCTTATCGACGCATTAAAAGAAAAAGGACAATGGGGCGGCTTTTGGAACGAGAGCTTCAACTATGAATATATGAAGCATATTCTCGATAAAAAGGCCAATGATGCAGGGGTGGAGGTGCTTTTTAACACTAATTTTTCGAGGACGCTTTTCGATAACAAAAGGGTAAGTGGAGTCGTTTTCGAAAACATCGGCGGAAGATTTGCGGCAAAGGCCAAATATGTATTCGACTGTACTGGAGACGGAAGCGTTGCCGCTTCGGCCGGCTGTCCCTTTGAGCTTGGCGAGGACGGAGACTATACCGTTTGTCAGGGAATGACCTTGATGTTTCTTGTGGGAAATATTCCCGAAAAGTATAAGGACGGGCTTATGATCTATGAAAAGCTGAACGCCGTTTACGAAAAGGCGGGCAAGGAGATCCCCTTCAAGGTACCCTATCTTATTCCCGTCCCAAATTCTCATTTTGGTGTCGTTCAGTTTACCCATATGTACGAGCACAATCCCCTTTCGGCAAAGGAGCTGGGCAAAGCAACTATTGAAGGTCGCAGGCAGATAATTGAAGCCTTCGAGCTGCTTACCGCCTACGACGAGGAGTTTAAAGACCTTGAACTTATAACCTCGGCAGGGGTGCTCGGGGTGAGAGAATCGAGAAGAGTTATCGGCGAATACAGAGTGTCTACCGAGGATATTTTATCGGGTGTAGAGTTCCCCGACGCGGTTGCAAGGGTCACCTTTGGAGCCGACCTTCATACAAAAAGCAACAAGGGGCAGCACTGTTTTAAGGTTCGACCCTATGAGATACCCTTTCGCGCCCTTAAGCCTAAAGGATACGAAGGAATTATCGTGGTGGGAAGATGCATTTCGGGCTCCCGCGAGGCTATGGCCTCCTACAGAGTGACGGGTAACTGCTGTCAGATGGGTGAAAGGGCCGCGCTGATTATCGCAAACAGACTTAAAAACGAATAGAAAAATCGCCGAGGATGCCTCGGCGATTTTTGTTATTTATAACTACACCAAACCTTCCGCCTGACGGATAAAGCCGTCTTGCTCGGTTTTGTTGATATTGTTCCAAAGCACGTTCCAGCCGCAAACGCGAATTTGCAGGTCGGAATATTTTTCGGGATTTTTTTGCGCCTCGCGGAGCATTTCGGCATTGAACACGTTGAAATGTATTGCGTGACCTCCGCTGATAACAAAGGTCATAAGCAGGTTATAAAGCGCCTGAAGCCCTGTTTCTCCCTTTGCGGCAGAAGTATGAACCGCTAAATCAAGACTTACGTCACCGGGTGCGCCAACAGCGTTTATCTTGGTAACCGAAAGTATTGCGGAGGTAGGACCTTCTTTACTTTGTCCCATAGAGGCAGAACAGTTTTTGGATAGCTCCTCGCCGAATTTTCTGCCGCTTGGAGTAGCTAAGGTCTTAAGCCCCTGCATATACGACTGACGTGCAACGTGGAAGCCTGTTGTCCATATGCCGCCGCGTTTTTTTGCATTGGGCTTGCAGTTTACCGCATTTTTACAAAAAGTCACAATATCGGAGGCAAAATAATCGGGCAAGTCACGGTTGTTGCCGTATTTATCGGGGTCGCTGTGGAAAAGAAGTCGAAGCTCCTCGTTTCCTTCGAAGTTGCTGTCGAGCACGGTTTTAAGCTCGGATAAAGTAATGAGCTTTTTATCGAAAACGTATTTTTTTATCATAGCGAGAGAATCCGCAAGTTCACCGATAAAGCCGAAGGCCATACCGCTTGTGTTTTTTACGGCACCGCCCTCAAGAGGGTCTTTCGCGGCATAGAGGCTATGGTCGCAGGTGGCCGCAAGCATGGGCTGTGGGTTAATTACCGCAAGATAGTCCTCTAAAACGTTTACCGTTTTCATTATTTTTCCAATATGGAACTTTAGCTGACGCTTATATTCATTATAAAACTCGTCAAAGGTATCAAAGCTGTCGAGGTCGGGTGGAGTGAGGCCAAAGTCGGCACCGCTTATTCCGTCGCATCCGCCGTGGAAGATAAATTCCAGGGGCTTTACAAGGTTAAAATAGTTCATACCCGAGCCGTAGGCGCCTTTTTCGGAATATTCATAACAGCCCTTTACGTCGGCGGTGCGAGCCTGTTCGGGGGTGGCGCCAAGGGACATAAGGGAACGGATAATCAGTTCGTCCGAAACAAAGACGATGCTGTTGTTTCCGCGGCGAATCATATCAAGGGCCTTAAGAATTAGTTCTTTTGGGGTATTAAAGCCTACCTTTATCTGAATTTTTGGATTGTGGATGCACATTTTGTCGTAAACGTCGAGAAAAATATAAGAAAGCTCGTTTACAAGGCTACTTC
>JAXJWR010000263.1:0-3906 GCA_036307905.1 Acutalibacteraceae bacterium | reverse complement strand
TTTCAGAGCTTTGCTCCCGGTGAGGTCACTCCAGAAGAAGCACACAGCATAGGAAAAGAAACCGCACGACGTATGTGGGGAGACAAATATCAAGTGGTGGTTACTACCCATCTCAACACCGACAATATCCACAATCACTTTGTAGTCAACAGCGTTTCCTTTAAAACCGGCAGAAAGTTTCGTAATGGTATTGGTGACCGTATTGAGCTTCGCAAGATTTCCGATTGTATCTCATCACACCTTTAGGTGTGTATCAAACAATCTTTCGCAATGATGATATGCAATTCCTTGCGAAATTGATAATTTAACATGCTCCGCATTGATTTATTTCCGCCTTTATGCTATACTACACCCAAGGCGGTGATTATGCTATGAAATGTCCTTATTGTCAAAAAGATATGGTAGAAGGATATGTTCCTTTTAACAGTCCTTTTGTTTTAAAATGGGTTTCTTTATCAGATAAACATAAAATTAGAATTTCAGATAAGCTGAAATGGTCTGAGGTAGCTAAAATCAGAAATGTACATTATTGTACTGATTGTAAAGTGTTTATAAAGAAAATTTAGTATTTTCACGTATAATCAACAAAAGGAGCAGAAGATGTACGAGCTTATTCAGTTAGCCGAAAACACCTATTATGTGCAAAGTCCTGCAAAGATCGGAATTGTAAAACTGAACGACACCGAGGTTTGTCTCATAGATAGCGGAAACGATAAGGATGCCGCCAAAAAGGTGCGCAAAATACTGGAAACAAACGGCTGGGTTCTTAAAATGATTTTAAACACCCACTCAAATGCCGACCATATTGGCGGTAATAAGTATCTTCAGGAGCAAACAAATTGCAAAATTTACGCTTCGGGTATAGAGTGCGATTTTACAAATCACCCGATTCTCGAACCCTCATTTCTTTATGGAGGATATCCTCCAAAGGAACTTCGTCACAAGTTTTTAATGGCGCAGGAAAGTTGCGCCGAAAGACTTACAAAACAGATTTTGCCAAATGGCTTTGAGGTTATAGAGCTTCCCGGTCATTTTTTCGATATGGTTGGTTTCCGTACCCCCGATGACGTGGTTTTTCTGGCCGATTGTCTTTCGAGTAAAGAAACCCTGGATAAGTATCAGATTGGCTTTATTTATGATGTGCAATCATATTTAGATACGCTGGAAAAGGTTAACAATATGAGCGCAAGAGTGTTCGTTCCTTCCCATGCTGTGCCCTGCGAGGACATTACCGATTTGGTACAGTATAATATGCAAAAGGTCTACGAAATTGCCGACAAAATATGCTGTTTGTGCACCGAAGGACTATGCTTTGAAAGGCTTTTGCAAGCCTTGTTTCACGAGTACGGTCTTACAATGACCTTCGAGCAGCATGCATTGGTGGGAAGCACTGTGCGCTCTTATCTGGCCTGGCTTAAGGGTAACGAGCGACTTGATGCCACCTTTGAGAATAATATGCTTATTTGGAAAACGGTAGACAGGTAGGTAAAAATGCAACAAACTATTTTTATAATCGGACAAATTCTGGGAGTTGTTACCGTAATTCTCGGATTCATAAACTATCAGGTCAAAACCCGCGAACAGGTGCTTTTTGTACATATTGCAACCACGCTGTGCTTTGCCTTTCACTATATGTGCCTTGGTGCCTGGACGGGAATGGCAATGAATTTCGTGGGATTTGTGAGGAATATTATCTTCTACTATATCGGCAAAAACGGTAAGGTGCCCAAGCCCTGGGCTATTGGCTTTGCCCTTGTTATGGTAGCAATGGGAATTGTCGGCTGGCAGGATTGGTATTCCATTCTGGCGGTTGTGGGCATCGGAATCAATTCCTACGCTATGTCCTTCTCTAACCCAAACAACATCAGAAAAAGTATACTTATAACCTCTCCTATGGTCCTTGTATACGACGGATTTGTTTTGTCAGTGGGTGGAATGATATATGAGGCGGTTGTTATCGTGTCTTCGGTTATCGGCATAATCCGTTACAGAAAAAAACAAAATACCGATAAATGATACCTTCTTTGGTTTAAAGGTAGCAGCATCTATTGTAACTTTGAATCGTAAAGTTTTTAAATATCATAATAAATCAGGCCGATATTTCTGTAAAAAACAGATATATCGGTTTTTATTGTCTTGCTAAAAGCATAATGTTGTGTTAAAATATATTGTGGAATTTTGTCAGGAGCCGATTGAATGAATCATTATAGTGAAGAAGAATTTTACAAAGTATTTCACGATATAACAGATACACAGCACCCCGTTTTCGATTCTCTTGTAAATCTGGCACAAGAAACCCTGAAAAGCTCGGTAAAAAGATGGTGCTATGAGGATAGTTGTTTGCGTGGCGGATCCTACGAGGACGACGTTATGCAGGAAATACTTATTCGCCTGATAAAAAACTGCGTAAGCGGATTTTTTATGCGAGACGGAAAATTGAATAATGATCCGGCCGGCTTTAAAAACTGGATGTTTACCGTTGCCAAAAACGTTAAAAACGACTTTGCGAAAAAAATACGTCGTATGCAGTTTATAGAATCAGAGTTGGACGAAAACCTATCCGACGGCACCCTTTCTCCGATAGACGTATCTTCCGAGGCAGAGGAAAGACTAAGTACGTCTTTTAGGCGGGTTATCGATTCGGATATAAGCATCTACAAGGTCCTTACCTGGATTGCTCAAATGCTCATTATCGCGAATATGAACGTCACAAAAATTCAGTCAAACGACATACTTGTTCAGCATTTCGGCTTTTTAACCTTGGACAATATGCTGGAAATGATTGTGGCGGGCGCCAAGGATATACCCTGGCTCAGCCTTAGCGACGAGCAGCTCGCACGGCTTCGATATAAGCTGGACGAAACCACGGCCGACGGTGTGCGACTGGGCGACAAGACATATAGCGATTTTTATATGAAAAAAGGTCCTAAGGCAACTGTAAGTGATTGGGTTAATCGTATCAACAATTTTATTGCGAAAGAGGATAAATAGATATGATGCATCTCAGTGTTGACCAGATAATAGATTTCGTTTCTTTCGATAGCCTGGAAGAAACAAATATGAAGCTGGCTCAAACCGTAAACGGACATATTCTGACCTGCTCGGAATGTTGCGAAAAGGTAAAGGATTTCCAATCTGTTTTCGACGAGCTTGTGCGAAGAAATGCAGATAAAAGCCTTGCTAAAATGTATATTAAGCAGTCTGCAAAAGAAGTGTTAAAAGAAAACAACGCTTCTCTTTAGAAAGGGGATATAACTATATGTGGGGAACTTTTTTAGTGCTGTCAGCAATCAGCTTAATTGCGGCAATTTGCTTCGCTATAATCAGAGCAAAAACCCGCTATAAGAGCGGCAGAGTGGTAACTCCGTCTAAAATTCTCTTTGTAGGTATTATAATCTCTGCTATTTTATTATTTATTCCAATATATGTAACCGAATTCAAAACGGGGCGTTGCGGATGGTTTGAAACCATTTTTATTTCAGCCCACAATATGATTCGTCTGTTCGTAGTGGATGGGGATTTTTCGCTGATTACCAAAAATCTTAAGGACGTGTCCGATTGGATTTTTACAGCCTATTCTGTACAGTTTTCGGTGCTTTTTGTCTTAGCTCCCATACTGACCTTCGGTTTTGTGCTTTCATTCTTCGAAAATCTTTCTGCTTATAAGCGTTACGTGTTTGGATGCTTCCGTGACACGTATATCTTTTCGGAACTGAACGAAAGCTCCCTTGCTTTGGCAGACAGCCTTGTGAAAAACGATAAAAGACGACTCATAATTTTTACCGACGTTTTCCAGAAAAACGAAGAAAAAACCTTCGAACTTGTAGAGCGGGCTAAGGAGCTTGGTGCAATTCGCTTTAAAAAGGATATTGTTACCATCAATTTCTCCTTCCACAGCCCAAACAG
>JAXJWR010000262.1:0-3850 GCA_036307905.1 Acutalibacteraceae bacterium | reverse complement strand
GTATAACTATCCTTAGGAGATTTTAAACAATGCAAAGAAAAGGTAACTTAATGGACGTCCGTCAGGACATCAAGGTGCTTGACGCCACCATCCGCGACGGAGGTCTTTGTAATAATTTTGAATTCAGCGACGAGTTTGTTTCCGACCTTTACAGGGCAAACGTAAAATCGGGAATCGACTATATGGAGTTTGGCTATAAGGCCAGCAAATCTATGTTCGACCCTGAAAAATACGGCAAGTGGAAGTTCTGCGACGAAGAGGATATCCGCGCAATAGTGGGCGACAATATTTCGGATATGAAAATATCCGTTATGGCCGACGTGGGTCGTTGCGACTATAAAACCGACTTTTTGCCGAAAAGCGAAAGCGTTATAGATATGGTGCGTGTGGCCTGTTACCTTCATCAGATTCCCGCAGGAATCGAAATGGTCGAGCATTTCCATAGCCTTGGCTACGAAACGGCCTGCAATATAATGGCGGTATCTCAGGCCAATAACGACCAGCTTATGCAGGCCCTGGAAATGCTTGCCAAAACAAACGTTGACGTTATCTACCTTGTAGACAGCTACGGCTCCCTCTACCCCGAAAACGCTTCCGACCTTGCAAAAAAATATATTGCCGCCGTGGAAGGCACAGGCAAGCAGATAGGCTTCCACGCCCACAACAACCAGAATCTCGCCTTCGCAAATACTATTGAAACAATGTCCTACGGTCTTTCCTATATGGATGCAACCATGCAGGGCATCGGCAGGGGAGCGGGCAACTGCTCCATAGAGCTTTTGGTAGGCTTCCTTAAGAACCCCAAATATAATATTTACCACCTCCTTAAATTTATCGAAAAGCATATGCCTGCCCTTCGCGAGCAAGGGGTAAAATGGGGTTACGACCTTCAGTATATGTTTACGGGCCTTTTAAACCGTCACCCCAAGGAGGCTATCGAGTTTACCTTCGACGAGCGCACCGATTACGCAGAATTCTATAAAACCCTGCTGGAAAATCATTAACCTAAAAACTGCCGTATGCATACGGCAGTTTTACTTTTTTAAATATTATTGCAAAAGTCATATATTATGTTGTATAATAATAGTATAGAAAGCACAGGAGGTGTGGATATGCGAATACAGTTTATAGGTGCCACTCACGAGGTTACGGGAAGCTGTACCTTGCTTACCGTTGGAGGACGTTATTATCTTGTCGACTGCGGAATGGAGCAGGGAATCGACGTTTTTCAAAACGTAGAATTACCTGTTGCCCCCGCCGAGATAGATGCGGTATTCCTTACCCACGCCCATATCGACCATTCGGGTATGCTGCCGAAGCTGTATAAAGACGGTTTTCGAGGCAGTATATATGCTACCGACGTTACCTGTGACCTTTGTAACATAATGCTTCGCGATTCCGCCCATATCCAGGAGTTCGAGGCGCAGTGGCGGTCTAAAAAGTCGGTACGTGCAGGCGGCGAGGCAATAGAGCCGGTCTATAATACCGAGGATGCTCTCGGCGCAATCTCCCTTTTCAGAAGATGTCACTACGGCGAAAAGGTACAGCCTGCCGCAGATATAATTCTTCGTTTTACCGACATAGGCCATCTTTTAGGCTCGGCTTGTATCGAGCTTACCCTAAACGAAGAAAAGGTTACCAAAAAAATCGTTTTCAGCGGAGACGTGGGAAATACAAACCAAGGAATTATCAAGGACCCCGCCTTTGTGGACGAAACCGATTATCTTGTAATCGAATCTACCTACGGCAACCGCCTCCACGAAAAGGTTCGTCGCGACGTGGTAGGGGAGCTGGCAGGATATATTCAAACCGCTATGGATAAGGGCGGCAGCGTTATAATTCCTTCCTTCGCCATAGGCCGAACCCAGGAAATGCTTTACATCCTAAGGGAAATTAAGCAAAAGGGCCTGGTCAAGGGTCACGACGGCTTCCCCGTATACGTTGACAGCCCCCTTGCGGCAGAGGCAACCGCCATATTTATGCAGTGCGACCCCATCTGTTTCGACGAGGAGACCCTTTCCCTCATAAAGCAGGGCATAAATCCCATATGGTTCGACGACATTCGTATGACCATCACTTCCGACGAATCTAAAATGATAAATTTTGACCCTAACCCAAAGGTCATTCTTTCGGCCAGCGGAATGTGCGAGGCGGGAAGAATTCGTCACCATTTAAAGCATAACCTGTGGAAAGAAAACAATATAATTCTTTTTGTAGGCTATCAGGCCGAAGGCTCCCTGGGTCGAAAACTGCAAAACGGCGAAAAGACGGTCACCCTCTTCGGAGAAGAAATATCGGTAAATGCCCAGATATGTTCCCTTCACGGCACTAGTGGTCACGCCGATAAGGAAGGCCTTCTTAACTGGCTTGGCGGATTTAAAAAGGGTCCCGAAACTATTTTCGTAAACCACGGCGACGACGAATCCTGCGAGGACTTCAGAAGAACCCTTACCGAGCTGGGCTATCGTGCCGAAGCCCCCTTCAGCGGCACCGAATACGACCTTGCAAACGGAAAAATGACGGTGTATACCGAAGGAAAGCTTATAAACAGAGCCGAAGCCTATAAGGGTAACGCCCGTGCAGACCTGCTCTTCCGCGAGCTTGTTTACGAGGCAGAAAAACTGCTTCGTCTGGTTAAGGGGCGCAGAGGCAGACCCAACAAGGACAATGCCCGCCTTACCTCCCAGATACGGGAGCTTATAAACAAGTGGAAAGACTGATTATCCCCATTTTAAAGGAGTGTTTTTATGAGAATATGTGTATACGGTGCGGCTTCTCCCACCATCGACCCCCGGTATATCGAGGCGGTTGAACAGCTAGGCCGCGAAATGGTAAAAAGGGGTCACAGCCTGGTTTTCGGAGGCGGCGCAAACGGACTTATGGGTGCTGTTGCTCGCGGAGTAAGGGACGAAGGCGGACACATTCTGGGAGTAATTCCCACCTTCTTTGCCGACGAGCAGATTGAGGCGGTGTGCGATTTCTGTACCGAACTTATCGAGCCTCACACAATGCGTGAACGCAAGCGTATAATGGAAGACAATGCCGATGCTTTTATAGTAGTGCCGGGCGGAATAGGTACATTTGAAGAATTTTACGAAATACTTACCTCCAAACAGCTATGCCGCCACAATAAGCCCATCGCCCTTTATAATATTATGGGCTATTTTAACGAGCTTTGCTTTATGATGGAGCAGTCGGTGAAAAAAGAGTTTGTTCGCGAAGATTGTTTGAACCTGTACAAGGTTACCGACGACATTGAAGAACTGCTTACCTATACCGAAGCCCCCCAACCCGCCAGAACCGTAAAGGACTTAAAGGACGGTTAATAAGTTTTTAAAAGAAACCCTGTTTTTGCAGGGTTTCTCTACTTTTTGTGGGGTTGAAAATTTTTCGTTTTGGTATAAAATGAAGAAAAGGGATGTGATTTCTTTGAAAGAGCTTGAAATAATAAAAAACGGTGTTTGCAATTATCATATAGTAGGGGCGAATTTTTCCGACTCCTGCCAGCGCTATGCTGCCGCACAGCTTCAAAAGTATATCTATAAAAGCACAGGAGTTTTTATACCCTATTTTTCCGACCGTTGCGAAAAAAGAGGCCCCGAAATAATAATCGGGCATACCACCCGCGACGCGGAACAATATCTTTCCTCAGAGGAAATTAACACCCTTGGTGAAGAGGGTTGTCTTATAAGAAACTTAGGCGACGACCTTCTTATCACGGGCAAAACATCTCGTGGAACCCTCTACGGTGTTTACGAATTTTGCGAGCGTTTTCTCGGCTTTCGTGCCTTTACCAAAAAGGAAGAAAGGCTGGACTCCAAGGACGAGCTGGTTCTTCCTCCCGTAAACG
>JAXJWR010000261.1:0-2743 GCA_036307905.1 Acutalibacteraceae bacterium | reverse complement strand
TCCCGAAAAGGATGTAGATGCCTTCCATCCCCAGAACGTTGGCAAAATAATGACCGGAAATTACGATTTCCTGCCCTGCACCCCTGCGGGAATAATGGAAATGCTAAAGTATGAAAACATCGATATTACTGGTAAAGAGTGTGTGGTAATAGGCCGCTCAAATATCGTTGGTAAGCCTATGGCAATGCTTCTGCTCCACAAAAACGGAACGGTAACCATCTGCCATTCCAGAACAAAAGACCTGGCCGAAGTATGCCGTCGCGCAGATATTCTTGTGGCCGCCGTTGGCAGAGCAAATTTTGTTACCGCCGATATGGTTAAAGAGGGTGCCGTTGTAATCGACGTCGGTATAAACCGTCTGGAAAACGGCAAGCTTTGCGGAGACGTAAATTTTGCCGAGGTAGAGCCTAAGGCTTCTTATATTACCCCCGTTCCCGGCGGAGTAGGCCCCATGACCATTGCAACGCTTATGAAAAATACCCTCACCGCCGCAAAAAAACAGAACAATCTTTAAACCAAAAGGGATATACGCACAGCCGCATATCCCTTTTCTGAACTGTAAAGCCAAAAAAGATAATATAGTACAAATAAATAAGAAAATAGAACAAGCATTATATTGTATATTAAAATATAATACAAGCAAGTAAAGACTTTATATTCCGCAAAACAGGAGGTTGATTATGCGTTACAGACAGGTTCATTTGGATTTTCATACTTCCGAAAAAATACCCGGTATCGGAAGTGCTTTTTCTAAAGAACAGTTTCAGCAAATGCTTAAAAAGGGTCACGTAGACTCTATAACGCTTTTTTCAAAATGCCATCACGGCTGGGCATATCACCCCACCCGCGCAAACCAAATGCATCCCGAACTGGATTTCGACCTTCTTGGCGCACAGATTGAAGCCGCTCACGAAATCGGGGTAAAAACCCCCGTCTATATTTCGGCAGGTCTGGACGAAAAAACCGCGGTAAAACGTTACGACTGGCTGCATTGGACAAAGGAGGAGTACGAAGCGGGTAAAGTAGATTTTTCTACCGCCCGTTATCATGGCGTTTGCCTTAATTCTCCCTATCTCGAGGTGCTTTTGGAACAGATAAAAGAGGTTTGCGAAAACTACGATGCTGATGGAATTTTCCTTGACATAGTAAGCGTTGTTCCTTGCTACTGCAATCACTGCAAGGACTCTATGCGGAAAAAAGGTTTAGATATAAATAATCCAAACCACGTGCTGATGCAGGCCGAGGAAACCTACGCAAACTACACAAAACGCGTGCGCGAAACCATCGACTCGGTAAAACCGGGACTGCCCGTTTTCCACAACGGAGGTCATATCCGTCACGGCAGAAGGGATATTGCCTTTGCAAACACACATTTAGAGCTTGAAAGTCTGCCCACGGGCGGCTGGGGCTACGATCATTTTCCCATGTCGGCAGCCTATGTCAGAACTCTCGGACAGGAGTTCCTGGGCATGACGGGAAAATTTCATAATACCTGGGGAGAGTTCGGCGGCTATAAGCACCCCAATGCTCTCCGCTACGAGGTTGCGCTCTCCTGTGCAAACGGTGCAGGTTGCTCCATAGGTGATCAGCTCCATCCAACGGGACTTATGGATAATGCCACCTATACCCTTATTGGTGAGGCATATAAAACGGTGGAAGAGCGTGAGCCTTGGCTCAAGGGCGCAAAAAACCGTTCAGACATTGCGGTTCTCTCCTGCGAGGCTGTGGCCAACTATTTCAATTTGCCTACCGACAGAAATTCGGGCAGTAATGCAGGTTGTGTACGTATACTTCTCGAAAGCCATTTGCTGTTTGACGTGGTAGATACCGAGGCCGATTTTAATAAATACAAACTGCTTATTTTACCCGATTTTTGTGTTCTGGATAATAAGCTTGCCGAAAAGGTGAAGGATTTTCTTTCTCGCGGAGGAAAACTGCTTGCAAGCTATCAGTCCTGTATGGATCCCGACCATACCGAATTTATGGTAGATATGGGAATTAAATACGAGGGGGCAAGCGAATATAAGCCCACCTTTATACGACCCGCACAGGCACCCGACAGTCTTGAAAATGCCTCCTTCGTAATTTACGAGGATGCTCTTAAGATTACAGCCGAAAAGGGCAGCGCAACAGCCATAATAGATAAGCCCTACTTCAACCGCACCGCAGAGCATTTCTGTTCCCATCAACATTCTCCCGCAAGCGGAGAAAAATACAGCGATGCAGTGGTGGTGAACGGCAACACTGCCTACCTGGCGCAAAATCTGTTTTTTGAATACTACACCCACGGACAAATATACGTTAAGGAAATTCTCAGAAAAACTATTTACGACCTGTTGGGCGACGACGTAAGCCTTAAAACCGACCTTCCGGCCCAGGGCGTGGCAACCCTTACCTGTCAGGGAGATAAAATGCTGGTGCATACCCTTTATGCATCTCCCGTGCGCAGAGGCGAAAAGGTCGAGATTATTGAAGATATAATTCCGATTTATAACGTTAAGGTTTCGGTAAAAACTCAGGGTAAAGTAAAATCTATCCGCCTTGTACCCGAAAATATACACCTGGAATTTGAAGAAAAAGACGGCAGGGTAGAGTTTACAGTCCCCAAAACCGATTGCTGGCAAATCACCGAAATTCAGTATTAACATAAAAAAACCACCCCTCGAGGCGCACTCCGTAAGGAAGTGCGCCTCAGTTATATTCGCCTTACGGCGAGTGATATTGCTTCGCAGTGGTATTATGC
>JAXJWR010000260.1:0-1090 GCA_036307905.1 Acutalibacteraceae bacterium | reverse complement strand
TTAATTTTTTAAACTTGATTTTATTTAAAAAACTCGTTTTCAAGGGCAAGGCAAAGGTTGTGGTAAATGGGCAGGTGGTATTCCTGAATTTTGTAGGTTTCATTTGCGGGGGCAACTATGGCACAGTCGCAAAGCTCCTTGATTTTTCCGCCGCCACAGCCTGTGAGAACCACAGTTTTTATGCCCTTGGCCTTTGCGGTTTTTACGGCATAAATCACGTTTTTGGAATTGCCTGAGGTGGTGATTCCAAAAAGCACGTCGCCCTTACAGCCGAGGCCCAGCACCTGCTGTGCAAAGCCCAAATCGGGAGCGGCATCGTTTGCGTAGGCGCTTTCCAACGCGGTTACTCCCACAAGAGATACTGCAGGAAGTGCGCCCTGCAGATTTTCGGCAATATATCCGTCGTCCCCTGCATCGAGAAGGGCTTTTTTCATATCATCCGAAAGAGGACGTTTTATGGCAAACTCCTTCATCAGCTCCCCGACTATGTGAAGAGAGTCGGAGGCCGAGCCACCGTTTCCGCAAAGCATAAGCTTGCCACCGTTTTTATATGCGTCGGCTATAATTTCGGCCGCCTTTTGAATGTGGGGTAAAATATCGGCCAGAGCGGGATATCGGTCGGTTAGTTGGTTTAAAATTTTTAAGGTAGATTCTTTCATAATTTCGCCTCCGAAAGGATTATACCATCAGCTAAAATCAAAGTCAATCTCAATATATTCTCCGATTTTGTGAAGATTTTTACCCTGCCATAATAATTGATTGACAAGGTTTGTGTATAAAAGGTATAATGAAATAAAAATATTTGTAAGGGAGTTCTCTTTATGAAAACCGTTAAAGAAAAGCATATTTTAGTAGGCGCTGATTTTGCAGGATTTCCCCTTAAAGAGGCTGTTGTTGCACACCTCAAGGCCAAGGGCTGGACGGTAACCGACATCGGTGTTAAAGCCGATTCCGACCCCGATGATACCGAGCTTATGTTCCACCGCATAGGCCTTCGCGCAGGCTCTATGATAACCGAAAAAGAGTTCGAGCGTGCTCTGCTTTTCTGCGGTACCGGAATGGGCATACACATTGCCGCCTCAAAGTGTCC
>JAXJWR010000259.1:0-2380 GCA_036307905.1 Acutalibacteraceae bacterium | reverse complement strand
TCGGTTTTATTGATATGCTGACCGCCTGCGCCCGAGGAACGGAAGGTGTCTATCTGCAGGTCAGCAGGGTTAATATCAATTTCAACGTCCTCGGCTTCGGGGAGAACGGCTACGGTGACGGTAGAGGTGTGAATTCTGCCCGAGGTTTCAGTTTCGGGAACACGCTGTACACGGTGAACACCGCTTTCGTACTTAAAGCGGGAGTATGCACCCTCGCCCTCTATCATAAAGCTAACTTCCTTGTAACCGCCCAGCTCGGTTTCGTTGGCATTTACTATTTCTACGTTCCAACGGCGAGATTCGGCATACATGGTATACATACGCATAAGAACCCCTGCGAAAAGGGCTGCTTCTTCTCCGCCCGCGCCGCCGCGGATTTCCACAATAACGTTGCGGTCGTCGTTGGGGTCTTTGGGAAGAAGGAGTATTTTAAGCTCTTCCGAGAAGGTTTCTATATCGGCCTTGGCCTGTAAATACTCTTCCTCAACAAGCTCTTTAAAATCCTTATCCAGTCCGCCTTCGTCCAGGAGGGCCTTAGCCTCGGCTTCGGCCTGTTTTGCCGCCGAATACTGACGGTATTTTTCTACGATGGGGGTAAGCTCCTTATGCTCCTTCATCAGTTTTTTGAACTGCTCGTTATCAGAGATAACGGCAGGGTCGGAAAGAAGCTGATTTACCTCTTCAAATCGCATTTCTACAGATTTAAGTTTATCAAACATAATTATTCTCCGCTGCTTATGATTTTTTTAATATTTTTTTCGACCTTTACACGGGGAGACATTATCTCGTGACCGCAACCTGTACAGCGTATTTTGAAATCCATTCCGATACGCAGTACGGTAAAAGTATCGGCACCGCAGGGGTGCTTTTTTTTCATTAAAAGGATGTCGCCCACTTTAACGTCCATTTGTCGCATACCTCCCCAATTTATATTATTTATTATTATACAACAGTAACTTAAAATAAGCAATATTTTCTTGATAAACAGACATAAAAATGATATTATGTACTTAAGTTACTATGGAGGTATCGTATGAAGATTTTACACACCGCCGATTTGCATATTGGTGCTGAGCTTTCATACCTTTCGGAAAAAAGCGAAGAAAGAAAATACGAGGTTTTAGAGGTTTTTAAGAACATAACCTCGCTTTGCAGAAAAAATGGTGTCGAAATTTGTCTTATTGCGGGCGATTTATTTGACAGCAATGCCGCAGGAAGGCTGTTTGCCGCACCTGTTTTTCGCGCTATAGAAGAGGCTTCCGAAACCCGTTTTTTCCTTGTTGCGGGAAACCACGACCCGCTTGATGCCTCCTCCCCCTTTAGTGAGGCAAGTCTACCCGAAAATCTAACCGTTTTCGGAACGGAATACGAAACCATAGTTCTGGACGACCTGAAGGTAAGAATTACCGGTCGCAGTTTTGCCCACTCATCTATGGAATTCTGTGATATGCCTCCTATGGAAAATGACGAATACCTGAACATTCTGCTGCTACACTCGGAATTTGGCGCTGCGGGCAGTGTTTACAACCCTATTTCTTCTTCCTTTGCCGAAAATTGCGGTGCAGATTATATAGCGCTGGGCCACATTCACAAACGCACCAAGGTGGAGAAAATCGGTAATTCCTATATCGCATATCCCGGATGTCCCGAAGGACAGGGCTTTGATGAAGCAGGGGTTAAAGGCGTTTATATGGGTGAGCTTACGAAGGATAGCTGTAAGCTTGATTTTACGGTTTGCTCCAAAAGAATACACCTGGTAAAAACCATCGACCTTGGAGAGGTTGACTCCACCGCTCAGGCCGAGAAAATAATTCTACACCTTTTAGAGGAAGAATTCGGACAAAATTTTCGAAACAATCTTTACAAGCTTATACTTACCGGAAAATCGGTGGACCCTGCCGCCGTTAAGCTGCCCGAGCTTACCGCCGCTTTAAGAGAAAAGCTATATTTTGTGAAGCTTAAAAGCCGTATCGGACGAAAGCTGGATCTTGACCTTTTAGCCAAGGAGTTTTCGCTTAAAGGTATTTTTGTAAGACGTTTTCTCGAGCGAATAAAGGACGCAAACGAGGCAGACAAGGCCGCTTTGACCGAAGCTATGAACCTTGGCCTGGAAGCCTTTGAAACGGAGGTGGGATACCTTGAAGATTAAATCTATCGACATTGCGGGATTTGGTAAATTTAAAAATTATCATTTGGATTTCCCCGACAATATGACCCTTATACTGGGCGAAAACGAAAACGGAAAATCTACCATAATGGCCTTTCTCAGAATGATGTTTTACGGAAATACGGGAAAGGCTTCGGGAATAGATAAGAACCCCAGAAAAAAATACCGCCCCTGGAATGGAGACATCATGGCAGGAAGCGTTACCTTTAGCTT
>JAXJWR010000258.1:0-7798 GCA_036307905.1 Acutalibacteraceae bacterium | reverse complement strand
TTCCGTCGGTCTTCTCCTCGGTTTTAATGCCCATAGCATTTAAGGCGGCAAGGGTAGTTTTTATGCGGTCGCTTTCCTTGATGCGAAGACGCTCGGCCGAGTGTATCACCGTTTTGCCTGTGGCAAAGGCAGCGGTGGCGGCGATGGCAGGAACCATATCGGGGATATCGGCGGCATTTACCTCGATTCCGCGAAGCTCGCCTTTTCTTACCTTTAAAACATTTTCTTCTATGGAAATATTTGCGCCGAAAGCTGCAAAAACGTCCAGTGCGGCCATATCACCCTGTTTTGAGGCGAAGTCCAGACCCTTAATGCTAACCTCTCCACCGATGGCGGCGGCCGACATAAAGAAGGCGGCTTGTGACCAGTCACCCTCAATTACTATGTGGGTGGGTTTGTATTTTTGGCCTGCGGAAATCTTCCAGCCTTTTTGGGTTTCTTCTACGGTGACACCCTGTTTTTTCATAGCGTCTACCGTCATATCTATGTAGCCTACCGACTGGGGCAGGGTGGTGAGAATTATATCTGTGTCGTCCTCGGTTAAAGGTGCGGCCAGCATCAGTCCGCTTATGTACTGAGAGCTGATGTTACCCGGGAGGGAGAACTCTCCCCCACTCATTTTGCCCGAAAGGGTGATGGGCAGAAAATCTGAAGAAGCGCCTCCGCCATGGGAACGGATAAGCTCTGTAAGCACCGCCATAGGTCTTTCGGGGAGACGTCCCTCCCCCACAGCGGTGACCTCGGCACCAAGGGCGGCGGCTACCGGCAGGAGAAAACGTGCGGTAGAGCCCGATTCGCAAAAATCCAGCACTCCGCCCTTCACCGTATTTGAGCGGCCAACGGTATAGCCCTTTTCGTCCTCTTTAATATTCATACCAAGGCTTTTAAGACAGCCTGCGGTGGCCTTTATATCCTTTGACGTGCAAAAGGGTTCTACACGGCTTTCACCCTCGGCCAGAGCAGCACAGATAAGCGCCCTGTGAGCGGCAGATTTTGAAGGTGGTATATTTACCTCGCCCGATAGGGGCGACGGAATAATTTTAAGGTCCATTATTTGCCCTCCGAGAAAAATGCGTTAAGCTCATCGGCGGGACAGGCCTTAACGAAGGAATCGCCTATGGATTTGAGCAGTACGAGATTAAGGGTGTTTCCCCTACGCTTTTTATCGTGCAGCATTATTGCGGTGAGCTGTGAAATTTCTGCGCTGAAGGTGGTAGGAAGATCGAACTTTTTAAGCAGAGTTTCAATTTTTTCGGCCGAGCCTTTTTCGGTATCTCCCGTTTTTTCAGAGGCCCTTGTTATAGCCAGCATTCCGATGCCGACTGCCTCGCCGTGGGCGATACCCATAAAGCCCACGTATTTTTCTATGGCATGGGCAAGGGTATGTCCGAAATTAAGGAGCATTCGCTCCCCTTTTTCGGTGAAATCGTTTTCTACAATCTGACGCTTAATATCTACACACTCGTGAATAACCTCTTCTTCTATTTCCTCAAAGCTGCTGCATTTTTGCAGTTTGGCAAAAAGGTCTGCCGAGCGGATTGCGCCGTATTTTATTACTTCGCCCATACCGTCTTTTTTATAACGGTCGGGAAGGGTTCTTAGAGTTTCGGGGTCGATAAGCACAAGTTTGGGATTATGAAAAGCACCCACCAGGTTTTTACCGAAGGAAAGGTCGCAACCGGTTTTGCCGCCTACCGAGGAATCCACCTGGGAAAGAAGGGTGGTGGGAATCTGAACAAAATCTATTCCGCGGAGATATATGGCCGAGGCAAATCCTGCCATATCTCCCGTAACGCCGCCGCCAAGGGCAACTACTATATCGCTACGGGTGAGCTGAATTTCGCAGAAGGACTTTATCATATCGCTTACGGTGTCGAGGGTTTTGAAATGCTCGCCTGCGGAAAAAACACAGGAGAAAACCTCGAAGCCGGCGGCTTTAAGAGAATTTTCTACCACCTTTCCGTAAAGGGGCATAACGTTTGTGTCGGACACGATCATCACTTTTTTTGCAGAAGAGACCTTGCGGACATATTCTCCCGCAGAGGAAACAATGCCGCTATCTATGAGGATTTCGTATCCGTTTTCACCTGTAACCGTAATTTTTCGCATAACATCTCACCATAAAAATTTATTAAAGATTATTTTATCATAAATTTCCTTTAATTGCAATAACTATTACGAATTAAGGGTTCTAACAAACATTTACTATGCAATACAATATATTGTTGACAACTATAAGCGTTCACAATATAATAAAATTAGAATTAAGGAAAGAGGTGAGCCCGATGGGTTGGACTAAGCAATTGATTTCCCTATACAAATGCATTAAAATATTAAAGGAGAAAAATAATGAAAAGACTAATATGTTTAATATTATCACTCATAATAGCCACTCAAGTATCAACTGTTGCCTCCGCAGAAAACACGGTTCTCACCCCATATATTACCAAAATCGTGACCGCGTTGCGAGCTGCTGAATATATAAAAAATGATTTAGGGTTGTCACAGGTTGATTTTAGCGATATATCTGTTGCTAACCCACTAACAACTTATGAATATACAAGCGCTGGTTTTGAAGAAAATATTGTAATGTATCCGCTGTTAGTAGAAAATACTTTAGTTGCTTGGGCAGTAGAAAGTAGCAGTGGTAATAGCGTGACATATCAAATATCTACAGGGTTAGTAAATGAAATCAATGATTTTACAGATTCATACTCCAATATAGCCATTATATACGACTACAACGGTTGTTATCTATACAAGGAAAATGAACTTAATACGCTAAACGAATCATCATTTAACGCTTCTAATCGCAAATCACTTACAGCAGATATCAATGTTGACTTTTCAAGTTTAAATCTTTATAATATTAATAGTTACATTGCACTGGGATATACACCTGAAATTTCTACTCGAGCATCCTACTACACTCAATTAGATGTAAAATTTGTTACTCAGCGTCCTCCGTCAGATATGTGTTGGGCGGCAACAATAGCTTGTATAGTGAACTATGTTAATGGTACAAACTTAAATGTATTGCAAGTAGCCATAGCTCACTATGGCATTTCAAATTATAACAAAGGTTTGCCCTCAGAAGACTCGGCAGATATTTTGTCCAATACATATGATTTGCCTTATACATACAGAAACAGTGCACCATCTGATAGTGTTATTATGAATAATATTAATAAGGGTTTTCCAATATATGCAAGTTTTAAGAACCAAGAGACGGGCGGCAGACATGCTGTGACACTATACGGATATCACATAATGGCAGGATACATTTTTATAATGGATCCGCAATCCGGCTCCGAGTTAGCAACTTACGATGCTAATCTTAACAAATACAAATATGTAGATACCGACGACGGCGTAGATTTTACATTTGAAAGAGCTTCCTGTAGATATTGGTAATAATTAGGAGAAACCAAAATGAAAAACAAAGCCACGTTTTTTGTATCTGTTATATTTACCATAGCTTTAGCTGTGGGTACTGTATTGGTGTCATCAGCAACACCCCATCCCGTAGATGTGGTGAAGTTTCTCACAAAAGACGGTATCAGATCGGCAAGCATATATGTTCGTGGCGAAACCGTTTATTGCTCCGACTATGATATTGAGCGAATCGCACATTGCATCTCAGCCACAGATCTATCCCTCGCGGGAGAAAAGCTGGAAGTAGATGGCAGCTCTCCCGATTTTACTGTAGAAACCTCCTCGGGCAGAATCATCCGTATAGGTTCAGGCTTAGACGGCAACATTCGCATAAACGGAAAATATTATAAGTGCAGCAGTAACGAGCTTTCGGATATCTTAGACGGTATTTACGAAAAGTATTATTTGGCAATCCGAAATAATGAATGAAAAGGGTAGGTATGTGACGGTTAAAGTTACATACCTACCCTTTTATGTTCGTAAGATTTTGCATCTCTCACGGACAGCCGCCACGCCCTGCGGTTACCGTAAAGATTGATTAGTGCATTGCAGGGTCGTTTTAAACCATTTCTTCAATTGCCGTCAGGGCAAGGTCTAAGGTGCGAGCACGGCTTCCCGAGCTGTCGATTATAATATCAGCCGCCGCTTCATAGATGGGTTTGCGGTAGTTATAGCGGGCGATTATATCCTCTTTTCCGCCTGCGGTTAAGGGACGGGAGGTGTCGCCCGAGATACGTTTAAGGGTTTCGGCTATTCCGCAGTCAAGCAGTATAACCGTACCTGCCGCTTTAAGAAAGGGATGATTTTTTTCATTTGCCGCAAGACCGCCGCCCAGGGAAATTATCAGATTATCTTTTTTCGACAGTTCTTTTATAAGCACGGTTTCAAGCTCTCTGAAAAAGGGTTCGCCCTTTTCGGCAAAAATTCGGGAAATTTCCATTCCCTGTCGTTTTACAATCTCCTCGTCGGTATCGACAAGACGCATATCCAGTCTTTTAGCGAGACCTTTGGCCAGGGTTGTTTTGCCGCAGCCCATAAATCCGCACAGAATTATGTTTTTCATTATTTAAACACCTCGGAAAGCTCTTTGGCGGATTTTTCGATTACCAGGGCGGTTTCTTCCTTCGTGAATTCCACTCCCAACCAATGGGTTTGAGATTTCATGGCCTGGCAGACCAGCATTGAAAGACCGCCGCCGCAAACTTTACCCTTTTCTTTTGCTGTTTTTAAAAGCTCGGTTTCAGAGGGGTTATACACGATATCGTAAACGTATTTAAACAGTTCTACCTGTGTAGCGGTTAGAGGCGAAACCCCGATTTTAGGATACATTCCCACGGGGGTAGCGTTTACCAGCAGGTCAAACTCCTTGTCTATCTCGTCATTTGTGAGAATGTGGATTTTCTTGCCGTTTTTTGCGGCCAGCTCGGCCACCACCGGCTCGGCTGCGGCCTTAAGCTCTGCAGTAGTGCCTACGGTAACCTCACAGCCCGCCTTTAAGCTTTCGGTTATAAGGGTACGGGCTGCTCCGCCGAAGCCGTAGATAAGAACCTTACCGTCAAGGGGAATGTCTGAAAATTCAAGTCCCTTTAAAAATCCGTAAGAATCGGTATTAAAGCCGTAATACCGACCGTCTCTTCGGCAGACGGTGTTTACTGCGCCATACTCTGCCGCCGACCCATCTATAACGTCGCAACAGCCCATAATGGCAATTTTATGGGGGATGGTAATGTTGAATCCGTCAAGCCCTTTCAGAGTTCTGTTAAATTCCTCGGGGAGCTTTTCCGGCTCTATCTGATATTTGTCATATTCGGCCGTTATTCCCCTTAAAGCAAAGAGTTCTTTTTGAATAAAAGGCGACATAGTATGTCCTATGGGGTAACCGATAACTCCGAATTTTTTGCTCATATACTCAGTCCTTCATGCCTGTTTTTTCACAAGAAACAAATAAAATTGTTGACAAAACGCAATTTGCAACATATTATTTGTTTAGAGATTTTTATTACTATACCACAAAGCACACCCTACTGTCTATACTTTGGTGTGCAAATTTATTAAGGAGAATGTTAAATGATTTTTGAAAAAATTACCGAAATTCTTGCAGAACAGCTTGCCGCAGACCAGGATACTATGACTATGGATACCAAAATTGCCGAGGACCTCGGTGCTGACAGTCTTGACCTGGTAGACCTTCTTATGTCCATCGAGGACGAGTTCGGCGTAGAAATCCCCGACGAAGAGGTTGAAAATCTTCACACCATCGGCGAGGTTGTAGACTACATCTCCAAACATTCGGAAGAATAATTAACTCTTAAATCACGAAACGGGTTAGCGTTATGCTAACCCGTTTTTGTTTTATGCTATCGGATCCGGGATGGTGTCGTCGGTGGGAAGGTCGGGGGTGGTTACGGTATCGGGATCGCGGTAGTAGATAACGATAAGCTCGTTTACCGAAATCTTAGAACCAACCACAACCTCGGAATCGCTTTCACCGTAGGTTACCTTATACACAGAGCCTGCTGCGGCATTGATGTCGAAGCCCTTGCGAACAATGATGGTATCGCTGTAAAAGCCTGCGTCGAACAGCAGGGACTTTGCCTCGGCAACGGTGGAGCCCAGAATATTAGGCATAAACACCTTATCGGGACCCTGACTTATATAAATTTTAATAAGCGCCTTACGCTCGGCCTTGGTTCCGCCTGCGATAGACTGCTGACAGATGCTTCCCTTGGGAACGGTATCCGAAGCAACGCGGCCTGCAACCTCAAACTCGAAATGGGAATACTCTGTTTGCAGTTCGCCGTAGATTTCGGAATAAACCTTACCCAGAAGGTCGGGCACCTCGAAAAGAACGGTACCGGGGGCATATCCCTGATTAGAGGAGGATTCCTCGGAGGAGGGCTGAGAACTGCTGTTGGTGATAGGTTTGCTTTCGGGCATAAGGGCATCGCCTAAATCAAACGCAAACCAGGCAACGGTTATTCCTACAATAAACACAAAAGCTGTTACAAGTATGGAAATAATAACGTATTTTATGCCAGAGCTGCTTTTTTTGGTTTCCTCGGCCGAGGAGGTTACCGTTTCGGGTGGAACCATAGGCGTGGTGGGTATGGTTTCCAAAGCGCTGTAAAGCAAAGATGCGGAAGAAATTCTTTCGTTTTTATCTACCTTAAGAGCATTGGCAATAGCCACCAGCAGTTTGCGGGGTACGGTATCGGTCACCTTTGCAGGAATGGAGAGCTTGTCGTTTAAAAGACGGTCCTTAGCATCGGGCGGGGTGGTGCCTATAAGACAACGGAAAAGTATTGCACCTATTGCATATACGTCGCAAGAACGGGAGGTGCTTTCGTTTTCGAGGTACTGCTCGGGAGCGGCATAGCCTGTGGCCAGCTGGGAAAGATATTCGCTATGCTGTACCCTTGCACCCTTAATGCAGAAGCCCGAAAGGCGAAGCTTACCGTCGCGACCGACAATGATATTATCGGGAGAAATGCCGCGATGAAGGATTCCTGCCTCGTTAAGCTGAGCCACCGAATCAATAAGGGGCATAAAGAGGGGCTTTACCTGTTCCCACTTAAGGGCGCCGCCATGACGGATGAGAAAAGCTTTAAGAGATGTTCCCGAAACGGTGTTTGAAACCGAATATACGGTGCCGCCTGCCTCGAAGTTATCGACCACACGAAGAATTGCGGTGCTTTCGGGCATTTTTGCAAGCTGACTGAAAAGGGAAACAAACTCTTCCCTTCCGCGGGTAAACTCCAGCCCTCTGTTTTCGGCGGGGATTACGGTTATGCGATTGGTACTGCGGACAGCAACACCTGCAGGAAAAAATTCTTTAATGTTCACTACTGCGTTTTGGTCGTTATCCCAGGCGATGTATGTGACACCGTCGCCGCATTCTTCGGTTACGCGACCCACAAGATATCTGTTAGCGGCAAGCCAGGTGCCCACGGGAAGATACTGGGGGTCGTTATCCTGAGAAACGTCGTATCCGCAGATGGGGCAGATTTTTTCGCCGCCGTTGTCGTTCATACAGCCCATACAAAGCCTATCTGTATTTACCATAAGTTACCTCCGGTAAGTTAGATTGTTAAATCATTGCCAAAATATTATATCACAAAGGCGGAAAAATTACAACCTTTGATGTCTTATTGCTTTTTTCCTTGAAAATAGCGGAAAAAAATTTTATAATATATCGGATAGAATTCTAAGATATAAATTACGGAAGGAAAAAACTATGCTTTTAGATGCCACAAACATTTCCAAAAGCTTTGGCGAAAATCTGCTTTTTGCCGAGGGAAATTTTAAAATTGAACCCGGCGACAAAATCGGACTTATTGGCGCTAACGGTTGCGGAAAGACCACC
>JAXJWR010000257.1:0-2998 GCA_036307905.1 Acutalibacteraceae bacterium | reverse complement strand
TTATCCGACGGAGTGTTTTCGGAAGAGGTGATGTCGGACGAGGTGTTTACGGTCGTACTGCTGTTTACCGAAGAATTATTGTTCGACGTGGTGTTATTCTGGTTTGCCGCGCTGTACCAACTGTTTTTCTCGACCTCGTTTTGTGCAATATAATCCTCCTGGGAAATACCGTCGTAAATAATTGCGTGAATGATTTTAGACGCGTAGTTCAGGTCGTAATAAACTACCATTCCGCCGCCCGAAATCACCAAAGAATCGGAAATAACGTATTCCTTCTGAGGTACGCGGGTCTGCTGGAACTGAACCTTGTTTCCAAGCACCTTTGTGCCCAGGGACAAGATTTCGTTAAAGCTCAGCGAGGTTTCCATATGGGGGAGAATCGCTTTTATTATACTCGGATATTTTGAAACGTCGGTGGAGAGGGCCTTGTTGAGAAGCTGCTCCATTACCACCCTTTGACGGTCGGTACGGCCGTAGTCGTTGCTGGTTCCGTCGGCTGTGCTGGTATAACGGATGCGCGCCCAAGCAACCGCCTGTATGCCGGTAAGAGTCTGTTTGCCGGCGGTGGTTACGTAATGCTGCTTACCGTCAATCTTAAGAATGTCGGCCTGCTCCTGCACGCTTTGATTAAGGTGCTTTATTTCGCGTTTTAAAACATCGATTTCAATTCCGCCCACGGCATCTATAATTTCGGACATACCGAAAAAGTTTACGGTGGCATATTCTTTAATATCCAGACCGAAATTATGGTTTAAGGTCTTGATAGCAAGGGCAGGGCCACCCTTCATATAGGCCGAATTGAGTTTGCCTTCTTTGTAGGTTTTACCCTTATGCTCGGGGAATTTCACCAGCGTGTCGCGCATGATGGATATAAGCTTTATATCCCCTGTTTTGGTGTTTACCGAAAGCACCATAATAGAATCAGACAGGCCTTCGAAGGACTGACTTCTCGAGTCGATTCCAAAGAGGGCTATATTAAGGATTCTGTCGTCGATTTGCTCGATACCCTCGATGTCGGGATCGTTAAGGTCGTTATAATTATAGTCCTTAAGCAGGTTGCTTAGTATGCCGATTACTACGCCAAGTACAATAGCCAGAACCAGAATAATAGAACAAAGGGTGATGACCAAGGTCTTTTTGCCCTTAGACAGATTTAAAAACCAATTTTTAATTTTTGCAAAAAAGCCACCTACAACGTTGCTTTTTTTAACTCTTTGTTGTTTGGGTTTGCTGTGCTTGCCGTTTCTGTTTGAAGCGTTAGCCATTATACACATCCTCCACTTTATATATCCTTTAAATACTAACACATAAATCTAAATATTTAAAGGGGTTGTGTCGAAATTTAACCGTTTTTTAACCTTGTTACAAAAATGACACTAGTTTGAAATGAGTTTCTTATATATATCGCCCTTTTTAAGTCCGCTGTCCAGAGCGGCCGCCTTTGCTGCTGCCGAGGCCGAGCTGCCCTGCTCCATAAATCTTTGAGCAAGGGCTACCGCCTGCTCGAGGGTGTATTCCTGCCTTTCGGCTTGAGGGTCTTGTCCCTCGACTATAAGTACAAACTCACCGCGGGGCTTGTTCTGATCGGAATAGAGGTTTATCGCCTCGCTTAGAGTTGTGCGAATGACCTCCTCGTGAAGCTTGGTAAGCTCACGCACAAGGGTTATTTTACGGTCGCCAAAGGTCTCCAGCATATCGGACAGGGTGGCGGGAAGCTTGTGGGGGGCTTCGTAAAAAATCATGGTTCGTGTTTCGCCTTTAAGCTCTGCCAGATGGGCACGGCGGCTGGGTTTGTTTACCGATAAAAAGCCCTCGAAACAGAAACGTCCGCTTTTCATTCCCGAAATGGCAAGGGCGGTTATAAGGGCAGAGGGGCCGGGCACAGACTCTACGGGAATTCCGTTTTCGTGGGCCATACGCACAAGGTCCTCGCCGGGGTCGGATATAGCGGGCATTCCTGCATCCGAAACCAGGGCGCACTCCTCGCCCGAAAGCAGACGGGCCATTATATCCCCTCCGCGTTCCATTTTATTATGCTCGTAATAGGCCAGCATAGGCTTATTTATACCGAAATGATTAAGCAATTTTACGGTTACTCTGGTATCCTCTGCCGCAATGAAATCCACCTTGCCGAGGGTTTCTATGGCACGGGGTGAAAAATCGGACAAATTACCGATAGGGGTGCCGACCACATAAAGTTTTCCTGCCATCAGACGTGTCCCTCCTTATAAGGTCCATAAATTTTAAGCATTTCCTCGCTGTAATTTCCCTGCTTATCGTAAATAAAGAGGGGCGGCATTATACGCAGACCGCTTTTAGCGTCTCTTTTTCCTTCTACCATTATAAGCCAAGGCTCGTTTCCATCATTTTTACAAACGGTGCGAAGGCGCTTTGGCTCTACCCTGTATTTGCGCATAAGGCAGAAAATATCGGTTAGTCTTTCGGGGCGCTGACAGATGCACAGACTTCCCGACGAGCGAAGCAGAGCCGAGCCTATTTCTATAACATCCTCCAGGGTGCACATGGTTTCGTGACGGGCTACTATATCCCGCTGACCTTCGCTGACAATTCCTGCACCGCTGGCCTTGTAGGGAGGATTGCAGGTAACAAGGTCGAAACTGCCGAAGGGCAATTTACCCTTTAGCTCCTTAAGGTCGCTATGCAGGGGAGTAAAGCTGTTTTGGGCATATTCTTCGGCTGTTTTTTCAGCAAGCGCTACCGCTTCATCGCTGATTTCAACACCCACAGAGTTTAAGGTAGTGCCGTCGCGGAGCAAAAGCATAGAAATTATGCCGCAGCCTGCACCCAGGTCGCAATGGGTTTTAACCTTTTTTGCCGATGCAAAATCTGCCAAAAGCACCGCATCGGTACCGAAGGTATGATTTTTTGAAACGTTTATAAAAAATCCCTTTCCCAGCGGCTCTTTTTTCATATGCTTACCTCCTTTTTATTACTCTGATATATTATTTTATCATTATTGGTTTGGAATGTCAAATAG
>JAXJWR010000256.1:0-3902 GCA_036307905.1 Acutalibacteraceae bacterium | reverse complement strand
GCTTTCGGTTGAAGATTTGAATCGATAATATCCGGGCTTTAAACGTATTCTTTTTAGGTGCTGTGACATTGACCCTACGTTTGTGGATATGGACATTTTATTATCGTTTAATACTACGATAAATTTTCCTTTACTTCCGCCGATATTATTCAGGGCCTCGAGAGCAAGTCCGCCCGTCATTGCACCATCGCCTATTACGGCTACGCAGGTGCCCTTTTTACCCGACAACTGATTAGCTTTAAATATTCCGTATGCGGCGGCCAGTGAGTTGCTTGCATGGCCTGTAACAAAGGGATCATATTCGCTTTCGTCGGGGCGCATAAAGCCGGATATGCCGTTTTCAAGACGAATTGTTGCAAACCGGTCATAACGTCCTGTAAGGAGTTTATGGGTATAACACTGGTGACCCACATCAAAAATGATGGAATCTTCGGGAGTGCTAAAAAAGCGGTGGAGAGCCACAGTAAGCTCAACCACACCGAGGTTGGACGCCAGATGTCCGCCATTTTGAGAAACGGTGTTGATAAGGGTGTCCCGAATCTCGGCACAGAGTTCTTTTATTTCGGTCTCGCCGAGATTTTTAAGGTCGGCGGGAAAATTCAATTTACCTAAAAACTTATAATCCAAAATATCAACTTCCGATCAGTAGTCACGTGTGCATAGATAGTCGGCCAGATTTACAAGGTCGATTGCGTCGTCGCCGAATATATCCAGCGTGCTTTTGGCCTTAAGGGTAAGCTCGGCCACAATGGTTTTGCATTTTTCGATTCCGTAAAGGGAAACAAAGGTTGATTTATTGTTATCAATATCGCTGTTAATTGGTTTTCCCAGCTTCTCTGCAGAGCCTGTAACGTCAAGAATATCATCAACAATCTGAAAAGCAAGTCCCAGATACTCTGCATAGCTTTCAGCCGCATGGATTTTATCCCCGTCGGCTCCAGCTAAAATACAACCAATAGAGCAGGCCGCTTTTATAAGAGCGCCGGTTTTAAGACGGCAAATGAGTTTAAGTATAGTTTCATCTGCGCTAAGATTTTCGTATTTAAGGTCTACCACCTGACCGCCAATCATTCCATCGGCGCCCGATAGTGACGCAAGAGTTTTTATTGCCTTTAAAACAAGAAGAGGGTCGATTCCCTCGGTTTCAGACGCAAACTCGAAGGCCTTGGTCAGCAATGCATCTCCTGCGAGAAGGGCGTTTGCCTCGCCGAACTGCCTATGGCAGGAGGGTTTTCCTCTGCGCATATCGTCGTTATCCATACAGGGTAGGTCGTCGTGTATAAGGGAGTAGGTGTGTATTGATTCTATTGCAACCTCAAAATTAGAAACACCTTCGTTTTTTCCACCACAAAGTTTGTAAAAACTGTGCATAAGGAAGGGGCGAAGCCGTTTCCCGCCTAAAAGTAAACTATAACGGCAAGCATCGTATACGAGGCTATACTCGCTCTCGGGATTAGAGTAGAAATTTTCTACCGTTTTTTCGAAGGACTGCGCATAATTACTTATTTTAGTTTTAATCATATCAGTTACCGTAATTCTTAAGGGTTTCAATTTTTTGTTGCGCATTTTTAAGAGCTGTTGCACATTGCTCGGAAAGCTTGATGCCCTTTTCGTAAAGTGAAATTGCTTCGTCAAGGGTTATATCGTTGTTGCTGAGCTTTTCAGCAACCTCTTCAAGAGCTTTATAGGCCTCTTCAAAGTTTAGTAATTTATCAGACATAGTTTACTCCTCAGCAGTATTATCGACTGTACATTCGGCACTTCCGTCGTGAAAGCGAACCTTTATTTTATCGCCGGCTTCAAGGTTCTTTACAGTTTTTACACTCTTACCGTCTTTTTGCGCGACGGTGAAGCCGCGCAGCATTGTTTTAACGGGACTTAAAGCATCCAGTTTGGATGCGGCAATGCAGAACTGTTTTTCCTTTTGTGAAACAAGGACGTCAAGTTTGTTGTTTATCCTGTCGGTTATGGCATCAAGCAAAAGGGCACGGCGCTGACAAAAGCTTTCAATCGGGGATGAGAAAACTCGCGTTTTCATAAGTGCATCAAGGGATTTTTCCTTGGAGTTAAGGATATCCTCTATTCTTGCTTTTATAACCGTATCAAGCACAGATAATTTATTTACAAGTTCTGTGGCATCGGGCACGGCCAATTCTGCCGCGGCAGAGGGTGTAGGTGCGCGAAGGTCGGCAACAAAATCGCATATTGTAAAATCGGTTTCGTGACCTACGGCGGAAATTACGGGGATAGAGCAGTCTGCTATTCTTCGGGCCAGGGTTTCGTCGTTAAAACACCAAAGATCTTCGATCGAGCCGCCTCCACGTCCTATAATTATGACGTCGACACCGCTTTTCTCCATTTCGTCCAAGGCAGAACAAAGGGTCGGCGGTGCTAAAGGCCCCTGAACTGTTGCAGGGCAAAAAACAATATCGCAAAGGGGGTAACGGCGGGACAGAACGTTGAATATGTCCCTGACAGCCGCACCTGTTTCGGAGGTGATGACCCCCACCTTTTTAGGGAAAGAAGGTATTGCTTTTTTACGCTCGGGCGAGAAAAGACCTTCCTTAGACAGCTTTTCTTTAATTCTTTCGAGAGCCAGCATTAAATCGCCCTCGCCGTCGGGAGTCATATTTTCGGCATACAGCTGATAAACACCGTCACGCTCGAAAACAGAAATTTTACCCGAACAGATAACCTTCATTCCGTCTTCCGGCGAAAAACTAAGCCTTGAAGCATTCCCCTTAAACATAACGCATTTAAGTGCCGCAGAATCATCCTTAAGGGTAAAATATAGATGACCGCTGGCAAAATGACGTTTGAAGTTGGAAATCTCGCCGCTGATACTGATGTACGCAAGGCGGTCGTTCCCCTCCAGCAGACTTTTGATATAAAGGTTTAGCTGTTTTACCGTAACAACTGTTGAAGGCATATTTTATCCCTTTACCACAGAACCGAGGATTCCGTTTGCAAAAACGGCGTCCTGCGCGGTGGCGTACTTCTTGATTATTTCAACAGCCTCGTTGATGGATACCGAGTTGGGAATATCGGTGAAATAATTTATTTCGGTAACGGCAAGGCGAAGAGCAGCAAGCACCACCTTGGAAAGTCTTTCGGTTTTCCAGCCTTTTGCGTACCTGCTTATGATTTCGTCGGTTTCCTCGACCTTTTCGATAGCAGTTTTAACTACGCTTACGCAGTATTCATCTTCGATGAAGCATCCGGCCTCTGTAGCGGTTTCGAAAAGCTCATCTGCAGTATCGCCGGTGAAGCTGTATTCAAACAAAAGTATAAAGGCCTGTTCTCGTGATTCTTTTCTTGTCATAGTACACCTCAGTATATAATTATACAAGATATATAATATAACATATCTGCATATTTTTCAAGTTATTTATGCATAAATGCATAAAATTTTACAGGTAAAATTTATGTTGTAATTTGGCGAAACTTCTGTTATAATAAACTGACTATAAAAAGAAATGAAGTGAACTTATGGCTATTGAACTGCGTAACAGTCTTTTGGGCTTCAACAAGGACGACGTTTTCAGCTACATCCACCTGAAAGACCGCGAAATGAAGGTGCTTTCGGAGGAACTTAATGCTAAAATTGAAGAGTTAAGTCGACAGCTTGAGGCTCTTAAGGAAGAGCATCTCTCTGCTTTGGGCACCATAGGTGCACTCACCCACGAAAACGACCTTTTAAAGGTTAAGGCCGAAGAGTACGACCGTAAACGCGAAGACATCGATAATATGAGTCTTAAGATTGGTAAGCTTTATCTCGTTTCTAAATCAACCGCCAAAACCATAGTTGAAAAAGCAGAGGAAAGCTCTGAAGCGGTTGCCGCACAAACCAAGAGAAATCTTGACAACATCGAAGCCGCCCAGACCTCTCTTAAAGAGGTTGC
>JAXJWR010000255.1:0-1613 GCA_036307905.1 Acutalibacteraceae bacterium | reverse complement strand
CCGCATCGCACTGAAGTATGAAGCCGGCAAGCAGAAGGTTATTCACGGCCTTCGCCGCGTTTCCAAGCCCGGTCTGCGTATCTACTCCAACTACGAAGACATGCCTAAGGTTATGAATGGCCTGGGTATCGCAATCGTGTCTACTTCCAAGGGCATTATGACCGATAAGGCAGCAAGACGCGAAAAAGTCGGCGGCGAGATTCTCGCCTTTGTCTGGTAAGAGGAAGGAGAGAGTAAGATGTCTAGAATAGGAAAAGAACCGATCACTATCCCTGCAGGTGTTACTGTTACCATCGAAGCAGGCAACGTGGTCACCGTAAAGGGACCTAAGGGCACCCTGACCTATGCATTCTCCCCCGCACTGACCATCGAGAACGAGGCAAACGTGCTGAGCGTAAAGCGCCCCAACGATGAGGCTATGAACCGCGCTCTCCACGGCACCACCCGTGCTCTCCTCAACGACATGGTTATCGGCGTTACCGAAGGCTTCGCAAGAAAGCTGGAGATCAATGGCGTAGGTTACCGTGCACAGAAGTCCGGCAAAACTCTCACTCTGAACCTGGGTCACTCCCATCCGATCGTGTTCGAAGAGAACGAGGACATCACCTTCGATGTTCCGGACTCCAACACCGTAATCGTTAAGGGTGCTGACAAGCAGAAGGTTGGTCAGGTTGCAGCGGTTATCCGCTCCAAGAGACCGCCTGAGCCGTACCTGGGCAAGGGTGTTAAGTACACCGAAGAGCGTATCCGCCGTAAAGCGGGTAAGGCCGGTAAATAAGGAAAGGAGACGTAAGCTATGGTCGCAAAGAAAGATAAGAACGCTCAGCGTCTTAAGAGACACCTTCGCGTTCGCAGCAAGATCAGCGGAACCGCTGAGTGCCCCCGTCTCGCTGTGTACCGTTCCAACAAGAACATTTACGCACAGATCATTGACGACGTTCAGGGTGCAACCCTCGTCTCCGCTTCTTCCCTGGAGAAAGACTTCGAGGGAATCGGCTCCAACAAGGAAGCCGCTAAGAAGGTCGGCATGATGGTGGCTGAGCGCGCACTGAAAAAAGGAATCGAGCAGGTCGTATTCGACCGCGGCGGTTATATCTATCACGGACGTGTATCGGAGCTGGCTGCAGGTGCCAGAGAAGGCGGTCTGAAGTTCTGATCCTTCCGGATCCGGATTTCACCCCATCTCACCGCAGACAGAAGGCCGGTTTGTACACTGTTTAATTTCATTACAATTAAACAATTCATAGGAGAAAAATAATGGCAAAGAAATCAATGATTAGTAAACAACAGGCTCCACAAAAATATAAGACACGTGAATATACACGTTGTTCAATTTGTGGTAGACCACATTCAGTTCTCAGAAAATATGGCATTTGCCGTATCTGTTTCAGAGAACTTGCATATAAAGGTCAAATCCCTGGAATTAAAAAATCAAGCTGGTAATATAGGAGGAAAGAGAAAATGGTTAATGATTCAATCGCAGATTTGCTCACTCGAATCAGAAATGCCCAAACAGCAAGACATGAAACTGTTTCAGTTGAAACTTCAATCATGAAGAAATCAATTGTTCAAATCTTGCTTGATGAAGGTTACATTTCTGCATTCGAAGAAGT
>JAXJWR010000254.1:0-2877 GCA_036307905.1 Acutalibacteraceae bacterium | reverse complement strand
GGCTCGGTAAAAGGAAAGCAAAACAATAAGCACGCCGTTTCCGACTGGATGGAAATCGAGAAAAAGAGAGGTATCTCAATTACCTCATCGGTGCTTCAGTTCGAGTACGATGGTTACTGCATCAATATTCTCGACACTCCCGGACATCAGGACTTCTCGGAGGATACCTACCGTACCCTTACCGCCGCCGACTCAGTTGTAATGGTTATCGACGCCGCCAAGGGTATCGAGCCCCAGACCCGTAAGCTCTTCAAGGTCTGTGCTATGCGCCATATCCCCATTTTTACCTTTATAAATAAGATGGACCGTGAGGCCAGGGATTCTTTCGAGCTTTTAGACCAACTGGAAAAGGAGTTCGGCATCGGCACCTATCCTATGAACTGGCCCATCGGCTGCGGAGCCGACTTCAAGGGCGTTTTCGACCGCGAGAAGAGAAGAATTCTAACCTTTGCCGATTCTCACGCGGGTTCTGACCGTATTGAGGCTATCGAGTGCGACATTACCGATACCGAAAAGCTGGACTCCCTTATCGGCCCCTATATGAGGGAAACCCTGGTAGACGAAATCGAACTGCTGGACGGCGCCTCCTTCGATTTTGACCTTGATAAGGTTAGATGCGGCCAACTTTCTCCCGTATTCTTCGGCTCGGCGCTTAATAACTTCGGTGTAGAGCCCTTCCTTGAAAACTTCCTTAAAATGACCACAGGCCCCCTGTCCTACCGCTCGGGCGAGGAGATGATTCCCCCCGAAACCGAGGGCTTTTCGGCCTTCGTTTTCAAGATTCAGGCCAATATGAACAAGGCCCACCGCGACAGAATCGCCTTTATGCGTATCGTTTCGGGCAAATTCGAAAGAGCCAAGGAGTATTTCCACGTTCAGGGGAAAAAAGCTATCAAGCTTTCCCGCCCCCAGCAGATGATGGCCGATGAGCGTGCCGTTATTGACGAGGCCTATGCCGGCGATATAATCGGTGTTTTCGACCCCGGTATCTTCTCTATTGGCGACACCATTTGCGAGGCAGGGATGAAGGTTGAGTATGCAGGTATCCCCACCTTTGCTCCCGAACATTTCGCTCTTGTAGAGCAGATAGATTCCCTTAAGCGTAAGCAGTTTGATAAGGGCATCACCCAGATTGCCCAGGAGGGCGCAATTCAGATGTTCTTCCTGCCCGACAGCGGTATGGAACGTGTTTACGTCGGTGTTGTAGGTATGCTTCAGTTCGACGTTCTGCAGTTTAGAATGGAGAGCGAATACGGTGTTAAGTACCACCGTCAGGATACCGCACACAGCCTTGTGCGCTTTGTGGAAAGCAGCGAAAAGGACCTAAAAGACCTTAACCTTATGCAGCAAACCAAGTGGGTTAAGGACCGCTGGGGAAGAGATTTGCTTATCTTCACCGCCGAGTACGAAATCAACTGGGCGCTGGATAAAAACCCCGGTCTTAAGCTTAAAGAATTCTCACAAATGCAGGAATATTAAAAAACGAGCATCTCATCGCAGGATGAGATGCTCGTTTTCATAGATTGAGTCGCACAAATTTTACTAAATAAGTGCATTTTAAGATTGAAAAGGGTCTGAAAATGTGTTACTATAACAGTGTATATAAAAACCGTAAAGAGGCTGATTTTATGGCATATTGTCTGGCAATCGACATAGGCGCATCCAGCGGCAGACACATTCTGGGTGAGCTTGTAAACGGAAAACTTGAAACCACCGAGGTCTACCGCTTCGAAAACGGCTTTAAGGAGCAAAACGGTACCCTTATCTGGGACGTGGAACAGCTCACAAAGGACGTTGTTGCGGGAATAAAGGCCTGTAAAGCCCTTGGAAAAATCCCCGAAACGGTGGCAATCGACACCTGGGGTGTAGATTACGTACTCTTCGACGAGTTCGGCAAGGAGATTTTACCCTGCGTATCCTACCGCGATTCCCGAACAGGGCAGGCCGTAGGCGAGGTTTTCGAGGTTGTTCCCAAAGAAACCTTATACGCAAAAACGGGAATTCAAATTCAGCCCTATAACACCATATTCCAGCTCTGGTGCGATAAAAAATCGGGCAAGCTGGAAAAGGCTAAAAGACTTCTTATGATGCCCGAATATCTTTCATACCGCCTTACAGGTGTTATGAAAAACGAATACACAAATGCCTCCACCACAGGTCTTGTAAATGCCGAAGCAAAAATCATCGACGGCGATATTTGCGAGGCTTTAGGTTTTGATGCAGGCCTTTTCGGAGAGCTTAACCTCCCTTCCTCCTACATCGGCGGATTCACCGAGGATGTTAAAGCGCAGGTGGGCTTTGACGCAAAGGTTATCTTCTGTCCCGGCCACGATACGGCATCGGCCGTTGCTGCCTGCCCCATAGATGATAGTTCGGCATTTATATCCTCCGGCACCTGGAGTCTTGTGGGAACCGAAAATCTCTATCCCGTAACCACTTCTGCCGCTATGGAGGCCAACTTCTCTAACGAGGGCGGAATTAACTACCGTTTCCGTTTCCTTAAAAACATTATGGGAATGTGGCTTTTCCAGAATATCAGAAAAAATCTGGATAAAAAATTCACCTACGACCAAATGATGGAAATGGCAATGGCCAGCAGCTATACAAAGCTCATCGACCCCACCGACGATTGTTTCCTTGCCCCCGAAAATATGATTGAGGCTATCCGCACCTATCTGGGTGAGCCTGACCTTCCCATAGGAGACGTGCTTAAAAGCGTTTATCTTTCCCTTGCAGTATCTTATAAAAAGACCGTGGAGGAAATCGAAGCGGTGGCAGGAAAGAAAATCGACCGCGTGGCAATAGTCGGCGGCGGAAGCAAGGATAAATATTTAAATCAGCTAACCAAGGAATACACCGGCCGCCGTGTCACCGTCG
>JAXJWR010000253.1:0-3011 GCA_036307905.1 Acutalibacteraceae bacterium | reverse complement strand
GGCGATTTAAGCCTTGTGGGAAGCGGAGTTGAAAGTGTCACCTTTTCCGATATGGACGGCGATAAAGGCCTTGAAATCATCGTAGGCTGGACGGTCTACGGTTCTGTAGAAAAGCAGGTCGGAATCTACGATTACGACGGCGGCCTTAAGCTTCGCGCGGTAGAGCCCTATACAAATTTCCTTTGTACCGACGTCAGCGGCGACGGGGTGGACGACCTTTCCATAGTCCACCTTAACCTATCATCAAAAACAGCCACCGCCCGCGTGTTTTCTTTGGCCAATGCAGGCATCACCGAGGTGGGCAAGGCCGAGCTTGACGGTGGCGTAAGCTCCTATTCCGCACCCATCCTTTCATCCCTTACAGACGGCACCCCCGCCCTTTATATCGACGGAGTGAAGGGAACGGGAATGCTTACCGAAATCGTCTGGTTCGAGGAAGGCAAGCTAAGAAGCCTTTATAATCCCGAAGCGCCCGAAACCTCCCTGACCTTCCGTGCAACCGCCGTTTCCTCCCGCGATTACGACGGGGACGGAATTATAGACATACCTTTGTCGGAGCTTTTAAAATCTACCGAGAACTTTTCCGATACCGATAAGGTTTACTTCACCAACTGGAGTGAGTTTGACGGAAACAGCTTTAATGTAACCGCATCGACCTTTATGAACTATTCCGACGGATACAGCCTTACCGTTCCCGACAAGTGGAAGGAAAGTTTGCTCCTTATCCGCAAAACCGAAGCCCGTATGCGATTTTTCTACAGCTACGATGCCGAAAGCGGCCTCGCAGGGGATGAGCTTTTCAGAATCGTTGCTGTTACCGAGGCCGATATGAAGGACGGCGTTTATTCCGATACCGCTTTTATCGAGCTGGAGCGTTCAGGCAATCTTATATATCTTGCAAAAATCACCCCCGAAAACCCCCTCGGAATCACCGAAGAGGATGTTCGCAAGATGTTCAGCATTATAAAATAACGGAGGCAACTATGAAAAAAATACTTATAGTAGAAGACGAAGAGGCTATACGCAGCTTTGAGGCTATAAATCTTAAACGTGTGGGCTACACCACGGTAGAGGCAGGAAGTGGCGAGGAAGCCCTCCAAATATACGATGCCGAGGCCGATTTCGACATCGCCCTTCTTGATATTTCAATGCCCGGTATGGATGGCTTTACCCTCTGTAAGGAACTGCGCAAGCGCAGCCAGAAGCTGGGTATCATAATGCTTACGGCCCGCACCCAGGAAATGGATAAAATCAGCGGCCTTATGATGGGTGCCGACGACTATATTACCAAGCCCTTCAGCCCTGCCGAGCTGCTTGCCCGTGTAGATTCCCTTTATCGTCGTGTGGGCATGAATAATGAGGCTGCGGCCGCCGCAACCGAAGAAATCAAGCTTGGGGATTTCGTACTTAATACCCGCCGTCATACCCTTCATAAAAACGGCAAAAATATTGAACTCACACAGGTAGAGTTCCAGATAATCGAATACTTCTTCACAAATCCCGATACCGCCCTCGACAGAACCGACATTCTTACCAAGGTCTGGGGCGGAAGCTACTATGGTGAAGAAAAAATTGTCGACGTAAACATCCGTCGCCTCAGAATGAAGATAGAAGACCAGCCCTCTTCCCCCAAATATCTTACCACCGTATGGGGAATGGGCTATAAATGGAACAGCGGAAACTAAACAGTAAAAAACGGAAGGTGAGGTGAGAGCATGGAATTGGAAATTAAGTTTAAAAGCGTTGCCTGGAAATGGATAACCAACGTTTTTCTTGTTATGTTTGCCATAATCTTTGCTCTCGAAATCATAGCCTGTGTGTTCATACGGTCATACAACCTGTCCGAGGCTCAGAACACCGCTGAAGAATACGCTATGGTATTCATAACCCCCCTCTCCAACACCCAAATCGACTCTTTCGAGTCCTCCGCCCGTGAATACTGCGAAGGCTTCGAGCATAAGGACAAAATGGAAATCCAGGTGCTCGACCAAAACGGCCGTATGCTGATGTCCACCACAGGCTTTGCCCAAGCACCATCCTCTATGCCCGATTACGACCGTGCCGTAACCTCTTCAAACAGCGGCATCTGGACGGGAAGAAGCTCGGTGGGAGAAAATGTTCTGTGCAAAACAACCCTTTTAAAAAACAGGGAAGGCGAGACCTTCGGCGCCGTAAGATGGGTAATATCCCTTCGCAACGTTAATAAACAAAGTCTTTTTTCCATACTCCTTGTTATCGCCGTAGGAATAGCCATTCTTTCGGTAATCATATTCTCGGGCGTGTATTTTATTAACTCCATCGTCCGCCCCATACGTAGCGTTAGTAACGTTGCCCGAAAAATCGCTTTGGGCGACTTCGATAACAGAATCGAGCTGGAGGCTAACAACGAAATAGGCGAGCTTTGCGACTCCATAAATTATATGGCAGGGGAGCTGAAGCGTGCCGAAAATCTTAAAAACGATTTTATTTCCTCTGTTTCTCACGAGCTTCGCACCCCCCTCACCGCAATACGCGGCTGGGCCGAAACGGCAAAGCTTTCCATCGGTTTTGACGAGGAAACGGTGGGCAAGGGTCTGGACGTTGTTATAAAAGAGTCGGAAAGACTTCACAGCCTTGTAGAAGCACTGCTGGATTTCTCCCGTATGCAGTCGGGACATCTTCCTATAAACTATGCCGAGTTCGAGCTGGGTACAGTTTTAAACGAATCGGCCGATATGTACCGAGAATTGGCAAAAAAACAAAACGTAGAGCTTATCTATATGCCCTTTGGCGAAGAAATTTTCTGTTACGGCGACAGCAACCGTATAAAGCAGGTTTTCATTAACGTTATAGATAATGCATTAAAATACAATCAGCCCGGCGGCCAAATTCTTATAGAACAGCGCACCGAGGACGGATGTGTGCAAATCTCCATCAGCGATACCGGTGTGGGAATTGCCGCGCAGGACCTTGACAGGGTCAAGGAAAAATTCTATAAAGCAAACAAACAGGTCAGAGGCTCGGGCATAGGT
>JAXJWR010000252.1:0-1916 GCA_036307905.1 Acutalibacteraceae bacterium | reverse complement strand
TGGAAACACCGGCAAGCTCCTTCTTGGGGCCTACAACGGTAACTCTCTCTTCACAGGCAAACTGACCGGGCTGAGAAAGGTCCTTCTTGGGGGTAAGCTTGTAGCCCTTGCCGAAAAGGATCTCAAGATGCTCTTCGCTTACGTGTACGTGACGTGCGGAAATTTCAACTAATACTTCTTTAACCATAATAAATACTCCTTTTTAGAGAAAATATCTTTAACAAAAAGATTATAACACACTTTAAATAAATAATAAAGTAGAATTTTGTAAAAATTATGCCATAAGATTTCGTTTTCTGTACTCTGTAGGGGAAACTCCCGTTAGTTTTCTGAAAATTCTCGCGAAATAATACTGCTCGCGAAAGCCTACCGCCTCGCTGATTTCTCCAATACTCATATCCGAAAAGCTGAGCAGTCTGCAGGCGTTAGCAACACGAACACGATTCAGATAATCCGAAGAAGTGGTGTGAAGCTCGGTTTTAAAAAGCCGAGCAATATATGATTTCGATATACCAAAATGCTCTGACAAGGAAGAAAGGGATATGTCCTCAAAATATTTCTCATCGATATAATCCATTATTTTAACGGTTATTCGGCTAAGCAACGTACCTGTAGGACTTTCGCTTGAAACCGTAATAATAAGCTCGCGCACAAGTGCGTCCAGCAGCTGTCTGTCACGGCTGCTTTTAATATTTATGGATGCAATTTTTAAAAAGATATCCCTTACCGATTCACTTTCCGCGCAATGTGTCAGGGTATTAAGTGTAAGGTTTGGATCGCCCCCCCAAATGGTAAAACCGTAATCTCCTTCGGGGAGAAGGGTATGAGAGTGAAGATTTAAGTCCTCGGTCTCGGCGGCAGAGGTGTCGGCGGAAAAATGAATGAAGAAATATTCAAGACGACTTGCCTCAAGGGGTCTGTAAAAGATGTTTTCGGGAATACAAAGCAGGTCACCCTTACTAAGGGTATGCACCTTCCCATCAACCTCCATTTTAAGTCTTCCTGAGCTGATATATACAAGTAGGTTTGCATCCGCCATTCTTCCGGAATGCCAAGGAGCTTTTTGGGTTACCTTGCCGTAACTAAGTGCCTTTATGGTGCTATCGGTGTTTATAGTCATATCATCACCCGTAGTTATTCTACCACAAATTCCGTTTTAGTTCAATATAATACTAAAAAGTATAATATAATTCATTGAATAGGTTTATTTTAGTCTATATAATTAAAGAAAAATGAGGTATTTTTATGACAGTGAATATTAAAGATTTCGGGGCCGTCGGTGATGGCAAAACCCTGAACACCAAAGCCATTCAGGCCGCTATCGACAAGGTGGGTGAAAAGGGCGGCAGAGTCCTTATTGAGGACGGCGTCTATGTGACGGGTACCATAATCTATAAAAGCAACGTGGAAATTCATATCGCTTCGGATGCGGTGCTGCTGGGCTCTCCCGACTGTGACGACTATCCCGAAAAGGAGACCGTCCACGTAAATTCACCTTTGCTTCCCCGCTGGAGAAATGCCTGCCTTATTTTTGCTGAGGAATGTGAAAATATTGCTCTTACGGGAATGGGCACCATTGACTGCAACGGCAAGACCTTCGTAATCGATGAACAATGGGGCAGTGCCTGGAAATATCACCGCGATTTTTCACGTCCCACACCTCCCCGTTGCGTTTTCTTTACAGGCTGTAAAAACGTTAAGGTAGAGGACATTACGATGGTAAATCAGCCTGCAGGTTGGTCCTATTGGATCCACGACTGTGACTATGTTTCCTTTGATAAATGCAAAATTGATGCCGAGGTAGAATACCCCAACAACGACGGCATTCACATAAACTCAAGCCGCAACGTAACCGTTTCCAACTGCTCAATAAGATGCGGAGACGACTGTCTGATCGTCCGCGCAAATAACGTTTC
>JAXJWR010000251.1:0-2808 GCA_036307905.1 Acutalibacteraceae bacterium | reverse complement strand
TGTCAAGAATAGTACGGCTGTCGATTTGAGAAGATACGGCAAAGGCGATTCGGGAAGGAATGTTTGCCTTAATAACACCCGTTACAACGTCTACCGAGGGGCGCTGGGTTGCGATTATAAGGTGCATACCTGCAGCTCGGGCCTTGGCGGCTATTCGGTTGATAGAATCTTCAACCTCTTTGGGGGCGGTCATCATAAGGTCGGCAAGCTCGTCGACGATAATAACGATTCTGGGAAGCTTTATCATATCCGGGTCGGCTTCGGCAACACGATTGTAACCGTCCAGGTCGCGTACTCCGCTGGCGGCAAACATCTGATAACGCTTTTCCATTTCGCTTACTGCCCAGCCAAGGGTACTGGCAGCCTTTCTGGGGTCGGTCACCACGGGGAGAAGTAGGTGGGGTATTCCGTTATAAATACCAAGTTCAACCACCTTGGGGTCAACCATTATAAGCTTGACCTCGTCAGGGCGGGCTTTATAAAGAATACTCATAATAATCGAGTTGATGCATACAGATTTACCCGAACCTGTGGCACCTGCAATAAGACCATGGGGCATTTTGGAAATATCGCCCACAATGGCATTACCGCCGATGTCCTTACCCAGGGCAATGGTAAGCTTACTCTTGGAGCCTGTAAAGGCAGAGGATTCAATCATTTCGCGGATGTGTACCACGTTGCTGGCCTTGTTGGGGACCTCGATACCAACGGCAGCCTTATTGGGTATGGGTGCTTCGATACGCACGCCTGCAGTTGCAAGGTTAAGGGCAATATCGTCGGCCAGATTGGTTATCTTGCTGATTTTAACACCTGAGCTGGGCTGAAGCTCGTATCTGGTGACGGTAGGACCACGGGAAATATCAACAATCTTGGTTTCAACACCGAAGCTTTTTAGGGTGTTTACAAGACGCTGAGCGGTATTTTCAAGCTCAGCCTGCTCGGCCGCAGGACTCTTGGTAGTAATGCCGCGAAGCAGGTCAATGGGCGGGAATTTATATTCTTCCTGCTCCATTGTTATGTTTTCAGGCTCTTCCTCGGGGGTGTCGGAAGGGGCTTCGTCGGTATCGGCATCTGCCCCAACGGTTTTACCCGATTCCTTATTGGCCGCATCAAGTGCATCGTCTACCGAGATTCCGCTTTGATCTGCGGTATCGTCGTCCGAGTCGTCATCGGTGTCGTCGGGAATGTCGATATCGCGGTAGGTGCTTATTACCTTGCGCTGTTTATCGGTCATATCATCAGTAATTACGTCGGAGGGGGTAGGATCGTCCAGGGGGAAATCCACCTCGCCCTTTTTACGGGTGTTGCGGTCGTCGATAGAGTCGCGAATTTCTTTATATGTATCCTGCACCTGCTTGGCTGAATCCTGCATTTTTCTTATGAGGCTGATAAGAGGAGTTCTGGTAACTATCATTAAGAATACAAATATAAGCAGGAAAATGGTTATAAGCGCGCCTGTACGACCGAAGGCAAGATAAATGGGTTCACCAATCAATCCGCCGAAGAAGCCGCCGCTTTTAAGGGCATACCCGTTTGTATACACCGTTCCAAGGTGCTGTGAAAAGGTTTCACCTGAGGGTCGGGATAAAAACAGGTCAATACAACCCTCCACCAAAAGGACAAGAGCGCCCGTTTCGATAAATTTTAGAATTGCGACACCCTTAAGCTTATCCATTGCATAAACTACCGATATTGCTACCATAAACACGGGAAATAGGTAGGTTAGCACGCCGAAAAGACCGAAAAAGAATTTTCTAAGCTCGTTCCAGAGGTTTTCGCCCGGAATGAATACCACCGCAAGTATAAAAAGAGACACGGCAAAGAGTATCAGCGCGGTTAAAGGCTTCTGCCCGTTGCTGTGAGCATTCTTTTTGGCGGTAGTTTTTTTACCTGTTGTGCTTTTTTTAGCAGCCATTTATATAATCTCTCCTTATGTATCAGGATGTTAACCATCCTGCCTGTCTATCATATTATAAAGGGTACGAGTAGCATCTGAAAGGCTTCCGATACTGTCGATAAGGCCCACCTCCACCGCCTTTTCGCCGTCGAGTATAGAGCCGACGTCGTTTACCATTTCTCCGACGTTCATCATAAGACGGGAAAATTCTTCCTTAGATATTTTAGAGTTGCGTGTTACAAAGGCCATTATTCTGTCCTGAATTTTTTCAAAATGTCGGAGCATCTGAGGAACGCCCAACACCATTCCGTTCATACGAACGGGGTGTACCGTCATTGTGGCAGAAGGCACGATAAAGGATTTTTTGGCCGCAACGCTTAAAGGAATTCCGATGGAATGGGCGCCGCCCAACACTAAAGAGACGGTGGGCTTTTTCATTCCTGCAATAAGTTCGGCAATGGCGAGGCCTGCCTCCACATCGCCACCCACGGTATTGAGGATTACCAGCAGGCCCTGAATCTCGGTGGATTCCTCTATGGCAACAAGCTGGGGTATTATATGCTCGTACTTGGTGGTCTTATTTTGCGAAGAAGAAATTACATGGCCTTCGATTTCGCCGATTATGGTAAGACACTGGATAGTGTGCTTTCCATCGGATGCGGTGACCGAAGCACATTCCTTTATTTGATCGAAAAGGGTGCTGTCTTCCCCATCGGAAACGGTATTTAAATTAAAATTATTTGTATTCATAAACAAACCTCCAATATCTTTATTATTAGAAGTTTGATTTACATAATACATAATTTATTATACTATTTTCTTTTGATGATTGCAATAGTTTTTAAAGTTGGACGGAAAATTGGAGGTGCTTTGTATAAAAAACGGCGGGAGCAAGCCCCCGCCCTACGATG
>JAXJWR010000250.1:0-1482 GCA_036307905.1 Acutalibacteraceae bacterium | reverse complement strand
GCACAAGGATTATATAAATAACCGCCATTACAAGGTAGGGCACCATAAATTCATAGCTGTTGGAACCTATTCTATTAAAGGCAACATAAAGGTCTAAAGCACCTACAAAACTTACAACAGATGTTTCTTTTATAAGTGTGATAAACTCGTTTCCGAGTGTTGGCAGTATGTTCTTGATGGCCTGCGGTATTACGATTGCGGTCATAGTTTTAGCAAATGTAAGACCCATTGCTCTGCCGCCTTCCATCTGTCCAGAATCGACCGAAAGTATACCTCCGCGCATTATTTCGGATATGTAGGCACCTGAATTAAGGCCAAACACCACGATTGCAACCGTTACCGAAGGAAGGTTTATCCCCATAAGCGGAAGGGCAACATAATAGGACAGCAACAACTGAACCACCATAGGGGTTCCTCTGAAAAAGGCCACGTAAAAGGTACAGATTCCGTTTAAAACTCTCGGTAAGAGTTTATACTTAGGAACAACCCTAACGGTTGCAATAAGGGTTCCGATAACGATACCGATAATAAGACCGATAACAGCAATTTTAAGAGTATTGGCTAAACCCTCTATCACGGTCTTATATCCGTCGGCATCGATGAATATGTCTAAAAATTTATCTATTTTAGCTCCAAAATTTCCCATAAATTATTCCTTCAAACAAGGCAATAGCCCCACCGTACGGTGAGGTTATTGCATAGTATACAATTTTAAATTTTAAGCAACTTCGTTAATAGCTTTGGTGATAAACTTTGCGGGGTCGGCGTCGATAATGACGTAATCGATGTTTCCGTTAAGCATATCCTGAACTGCAAGAGCACCGCTTCCGTAGCCCTTACCGGTAACCTTGTAGCCATCGAATCCCCAGTCCTCGTCACCTACAACGTAGAGGGCGCCAGTAGTACCGTTCTGATAGCCAATTTTGGTCTTGTCATCGAAGCCCTTAAGAATCTTTTCTACATCTTCGGTAGTTTTGCAATCTTTAAAGGTTTCGTCACCGCTTTTAACGATGATACGCTGGTTAGCGGTGTAGTAGGAATCAGAGAAGGTTACGTGCTCTTTACGGTCTTCACTAATAGTAAGTCCTGCCATTGCGATGTCGCATTTGTGCTGGCCAACAGACAGACAAACAGCTTCAAACTCCATATCCTTGATAACAAGCTCTTTTCCGAGATAGTCAGCAAGAAGCTTTGCAATTTCCATATCGATTCCATAGAACTTGTCGCCCTCTTTATACTCGAAGGGAGCAAACTGAGCATTGGTAGCAACTACAAGCTGATCTTTAGAGGCATCCTCTGCGGCAGAGGTAACGCCCTGCTTTTCACCGTCGCCGAAATACTTGTCGCAAATACCCTTGAAGGTGCCGTCATCCATTATTTTGCCAATGAACTCGTTTACCTTTGTGAGAAGCTCGGGCTGATTTTTGTCAACGCCGAAAGCATACTGCTCTTCGGTAAGGTCAATGTCGATAACCTCAGCGG
>JAXJWR010000249.1:0-1495 GCA_036307905.1 Acutalibacteraceae bacterium | reverse complement strand
TTGTTCCCCTTTGGATAGACCAAATTCGTTCAGGTAAACCTATTACTATTACCGAACCTTCTATGACTCGTTTTGTAATGAGCCTTGACGAAGCGGTAGACCTAGTTCTTTTCGCCTTCGAAAACGGAACTTCGGGCGACATTTTGGTTCAAAAAGCCCCCGCATGTACTATCGAAGTTTTAGCAAAAGCGGTTGCCGAACTCTTTGCTCCCGAAACCGAAATTAAAATTATCGGTATTCGTCACGGCGAAAAAATGTACGAAACTCTTCTTACCAACGAAGAATGTGCAAACGCTATCGATATGGGCGATTTCTATCGCGTTCCTGCAGACAAGCGCGGTCTTAACTATGACAAATATTTTAAGGACGGAGACATAGAGCGCAATCCTCTTACCCAGTTCGACTCCTCCAATACCGAGCTTCTCAGCGTGGAGCAGGTAAAAGAAAAGCTTTTATCCCTTGAATATATAAGAAACGAGTTGGAAAAATCCGCTAATGCTTAACAGCCAGGCTTTATCCGTTTTATCCCTTATAAAAAGCGGAATCTACGGAAATAAACCCACCATAGCTAACGATTTTAATATTCAGCCTGTTTACTCTTTTGCTAAAAAGCATCAGATTATGGGAATCATGCTCTATGGACTTCTTGCCGCAGGGCTTTCTCCCGATGCACCCGTTATGGAGACACTGTATTCGGGAGCTTTGATGGAAACGGTCCTCCATGAAAAGCAGCAGTTTGTAATTACCCGACTTTATGAAGGCTTGTCCAAAAATAAAATTTCGTATATGCCTCTTAAGGGCGCTCTCCTCAAGGAACTGTATCCACGCGAAGAGATGAGGGTTATGAGTGACGTTGATATTCTTATCCGCATGGAGGAATATGATACGCTTTCAAAATGCCTAAAGGAAATGGGCTTTGAAGAGCAGTATGAGAGTGACCACGAGCTTGTATGGAAGAAAAACGACCTGACGGTGGAGTTCCACAAGCATCTCATACCATCCTACAACAGTGACTATTACGGATATTTTGAAAGGGTATGGGATAGGGCTGTTTTATGCGAAGGTAGCCGTTTCGCACTGGATAGAAATGATGAATTTATATATAATTTCACCCATCTTGCAAAGCATTACCGTGACGGCGGAATAGGTGTCAAGCATTATATTGATCTTTGGCTTATGCTGGAAAAATATAGCCTCGATATGGAATATATTCGAGAAGAGCTTACAAAGCTTCATTTGGAGCGGTTCTTCGATAACGTTATGAAAACTTTGCGGTTTTGGTTTGCCGAGGGTGAATGTGACGAAACAGTAGAGTTAATTCTTCGACATACGTTTGCAAGCGGCGCTTATGGTAGTGAGGATGCTCATGTTATGGGTCGTGTCGCGCTAAACGTCCAGATAAAGCAATCCAGATTCGGCGCGGTGTTGCGTATGGTTTTCCCTCCCGTTTCGGTTCTGCACGTAACCTATAAATATTTGGACAAGTGCCCCGTTT
>JAXJWR010000248.1:0-3558 GCA_036307905.1 Acutalibacteraceae bacterium | reverse complement strand
GGGCGACGACTTATCGGCCGCCAAGGGAGAAATAAAATCTCTTTCGGAAAAACTGGCCGCTGCATCCCTTAAAACCGAAAAAGTCGGCAACGCCGTCGTCGGCTTCACCCCCGATGCCGACTTTAATGCCCTCAGAAATATTGCAAACGGTATGCTAAACAGCGCCGAATATATCGCACTTTTCTCATTTGTGGGCGAAGATTCCTACAACTACCTCGTAACCTCTAAAAACGGAGATACGCGAGATGTTGCAAAGGCCCTTAATACTGCATTTTCGGGCAAGGGTGGAGGCCGTCCCGATTGTGTCCAGGGTAAAATTACCGCCTCCTGCGGGGAGGATATAGTGAACTTTTTAAAGGAAGGTAACCTTTTATGAAAGCTTGTATAATTCAGCCTCCATATAGCCGCGACATTGCCTTTTCCGAAGAGTATTTTCAGTATAAGCTCGACCGTCTGGCCGAATGCGACGGGTCGGCAGATATTATAGTTCTTCCCGAATACAGCGATGTGCCCTGTGCTACCAAGGATTTGGAGGAAACTCTTTTTTATCACAAAAAGTATATAAACACTTTGCTGGATGCCTGTCGCGAAACAGCGTTAAGGTGTAATGCGCTGGTCTTTGTAAATGCCCTAAGCTTGGAGGAAACAGGCTATCGCAACACTACCTATGCCTTCGACCGAAAGGGAAACCTCGCAGGAAAGTATTTCAAAAAGCATCTGCCCCCCCTGGAGCTTGAAACCCTTAAACTGGACAGCGACTATACCTTCGAGTACAGCGAGCCTTATATTCTGGAACTTGAAGGCCTGCGTTTTGGTTTTCTTACCTGTTATGACTTCTATTTTTACGAGGCTTTTGCAAATATTGCCCGCAATAAGGTGGACGTAATTATCGGTTGCTCCCTCCAGAGAAGCGACTCCCACGATGCAATCGAAATTATGTGTCGCTTTTTGGCCTACAATACAAATGCCTACGTCCTTCGTTCTTCGGTAAGCTTTTCTGAGGAAAGCACCGTCTGCGGCGCATCTATGGTGGTCGACCCGTGGGGCAAGGTGCTTATGAATATGGGCGGAAAATTCGGTATCGGTTCAGCCGAGTTCGACCCCTCAAAAAAACATCTTAAGCCGGCAGGCTTCGGCAATCCCGATGCCCCCCATCACGAGTATATCGAATATGGCCGAAAGCCATGGCAGTATCGAAACGGCGCTATGATGGCACCCTTCGAGGAGTATATGAAATATCCTCGAATCTGTGCTCACAGAGGCTTATCGGTTGCCCTGCCCGAAAACACTATGCCTGCCTTCGGTGCGGCGGTGGCAATGGGCGCCGACGAAATAGAATTTGACCTTTGGCCCACCAAGGACGGACATATCGTTTCCTGCCACGACAGCACCTTAGACCGCGTTTCAAACGGAACGGGTAAGATATACGACTACACGTTAAATGAACTTTTACAGCTTGATTTCGGCAGCAAGTTCGACGAAAAATTCAAGAATCTCAGAATCGCAACCTTCGAGGAAATACTCAGAAAACTGGGCGGACAAACGGTTATGAACGTCCATATAAAGCCCATTGGTGAAGATTACCCGAAAGAGCATTTTAAAACCATTCTTTCCCTAATTGAAAAATACGACTGTACCCGTCACGTCTATCTTATGATTGAAAAGGATAACGATATAAAATGGCTCCGCCAAAACTATCCTCATATTCCCATTTGCGTAGGTCACGACTTTGACCGCAACTGGGAAATTGTCGACCGTGCCATAGAGCTCGGCGCCCAAAAGGTTCAGTTCTTTAAACCCTATGTAAATCGTGAAATGATAGATAAAGCCCACCAAAACGGTATTCTCTGTAACGTTTTCTGGTCGGACGACCCTTTAGAAGCAAGAGAGTTTTTAGAAATGGGTATCGACACCATTCTCACCAACAACTACGGCATCATATCGCAGATAAAATAAAAAGGCTGTATCAACGATACAGCCTTTTTACTATTTATTGCATTTAAAGTTTGTGCTGTCGGCGGCATTTTTTACCCTGCCAACTGAAGTGTTGTCGCAGGTGCGACAGCGAAGCTCGGGAACGGGATTTTCTGCACATTGGAAGCGGTAATCGTGGCCCGCCTTGTCAATGTGGGAGCAAATCACATTGTGGGAGGGAACAATGTTATCGCAAGGGGCAATGATTTTTTGGAATTTGAAGAAGTCTGCACTATCGTTAAGGTTACAAACCTTTTCATAATCCTCTCGGCATCCTGTGAACTGAACGGTGTTTTTCAGAACGTCGCGCACGTAATCAATATTTTCGTGTAAACAAAGTGGAGCAGGGAAGTTGCCGTCGGGAATAACCTGTTGCCACTCCTTGTTTTCGTACTTTTTAAGCAGCCCTGCGGCCTTGTGCAGGTGGGAGATTTCCTCCTCTAAGCACTCCTCCCAGATACACTTTATATATTTGTCGGTTTCGGTCATATAGCAGGACCAATACAGATAACATTCGGTGTATTCGTGCCATAAAAGCATCTCCAGCCAGGTAGCGGAAGAATCCATAAGACAGCCGTACTGTGTAACGTGCTCCTCCTCAACAAGGGCGATTTCCTGATAAAGACGTCTTGCTATATCGCTTTTTGCAAGATTGGTAATGTTCATATAATAATTCATTGTCTGCTGTTCGGCGGCGGTGATTATCATTGTAGCAAGCACCGTTTCCTTGCAGGCAGTTTTGGAATTTATATTACGTTTTACGTTATCAAGAGGGCAGCGGTGATGGGCAATGGTGGGTCTTGCAGGCATAATTTCGGTGTATCTTCCCACCAACTTTTCAGCTCTCAGTCCCTGCTCCATCTCAAGAAGATTGGCATATCTGTAAAGATGGTCGAAATCCTCAAGCAAAGCAAAGTCCAAAGCCTTTTTAACGTAGCAGTCGCTTTCCTTTTTTGCAAGATGTGCCGTAAGGTCTACCGCCAGCTGTTCATAGCTTATGGTGTGCTCCAATGCAGATTCGTTGCAGGGCTTAAGCAGAGAAATTTTAAGCTGCTGTTGTTTCTCTACCGCTCTGGTCATAGAAAGCTCCCTACGCAGGTCGCAGTTAGTGATGTGACGCTCGAACTGGTGGGAGAACCAGTTAGCCTCAAATTCTGTGCCGTTCATCAGAATTATTCTGCATTTAGTGTATGGGTCTACGGTGTTTTTGTCGTAGCACTTAGGGTACATCTGTGAAAAGCTTTTGAAACCGTCGTAAACGGGCGACGGTTTGTGATTAAACGGATTCATAAAACCCCTCCTTCATATAATCACTAAGATTTTATGCGGGAGGGGATGAAAATATCCGTACTATTTGTTTTTGTTTCTAAAGGTAATAGGAGATACTCCGAAATACTTTTTAAAAAGACGGCTGAAATACAGCGGGTCGGAAAAGCCTACACTGCCCGACACCTCGCTTACAGAAAGAGAGGTCTGCAAAAGAAGCTCTTTTGATTTATCCAGCCGTAGACTGAGCTGGTATTTGTATGGCGACATTCCTATATATTCGGTAAACAGGTGGGAAAATCTGCTGCGGCTCAGTCC
>JAXJWR010000247.1:0-4033 GCA_036307905.1 Acutalibacteraceae bacterium | reverse complement strand
GGGCTATTGCGGCCTCGATAGCGGTTTTTCCTGCGCCTTCGGCAATTAAGGTGTTGATCTCACGAACGGAGCTGAAAAGCACACCGATTGCATCGGCGGTGTTGAAATCGTCGTCCATAGCGTCGATAAATTCCTGTCTGTATTTAGCAAGGAACTCGGGCACTTCCCCGCCCTCGGCTGCGTTTTTAAGGGCAAAATCAAGATTATCGCGGCAGGTGTAAAGGCGCTCAAGTGCGTTTTTGCCCTGCTCTAATATATCGGTAGAATAGTTTATGGGGCTTCTGTAATGGGAGGAAATCATAAGATAACGGATAGGCTCGTAGCCGTATACGTTTGCAACCTCACGAACGGTGAAGAAGTTATTTAAGGATTTTGACATTTTGCGGTTATCTACATTGATATAGCCGTTATGCATCCAATAATGAGCAAAATCGCAACCGTTGGCGCACTCACTCTGGGCGATTTCGTTTTCGTGGTGGGGGAAGATAAGGTCCTGACCGCCACAATGAATGTCGATAGTCTTACCGAGGAATCTTCCTGCCATAGCAGAACATTCGATATGCCAGCCGGGTCTGCCCTGTCCCCAGGGAGAATCCCAATAGGGTTCGCCGGGTTTAGCCGATTTCCAGAGGCAGAAATCCATAGGGTCTTCCTTAATTTCGGTAACGTCGATTCTGGCACCTGCCTCCAAATCGTCGAGAGGCTGATGGGAAAGCTTTCCGTACTCGCTGAATTTCTTGGCGCGGAAATAGACGTCGCCCTTGGACTCGTATGCGTAGCCCTTTTCGATAAGGGCGGAAATTATATCCTGAATAGCGTCGATATTTTCGGTAGCCTTGGGGTGGACGGTTGCCTCGCGGACACCAAGGCCCTTGGCATCGGTCCAAAATTCTTCGATGTAACGCTCGGCCACCTGCTTAACGGTGATTCCCTCTTCGTTGGCTTTTTTAATGAGCTTATCGTCGATGTCGGTAAAGTTTTGAACAAAGTTTACCTTGTAGCCCCTCCACTCAAGATAGCGGCGAAGCACGTCGAATACACATAGGGGACGGGCATTTCCTATGTGGATATAGTTATAAACGGTGGGACCGCAGGCATAAATGCGGAGAACCCCCTCCTCTACGGGAACAAGCTCCTGCTTTTCTCTTGTGAGTGTGTTATAAATTTTCATATTATTTACCTTCCTTAAGTTGCTGAATTTCTTTATTGAGTTTATATATTTCCCCTTCAAGACGGCAGATTTCCTGCTGAACAGGGTCGGGAATATGGATTTGGTCAAGGGGTTTGACCTTTTCTCCGTTAAGGCGCACCACTCTGGCAGGGACGCCCACTACCGTTGCGCCCTCCGGCACCTCTTCAAGCACCACTGCACCTGCGGCTATTCGCGCATTGTCCCCTACTTTAAAGGGTCCCAGCACCTTTGCGCCGGAAGAAATCATAACGTTGTTTCCTATGGTAGGGTGACGCTTTCCAACGTCCTTTCCCGTACCGCCAAGGGTTACCCCCTGATAGATAAGCACGTCATCGCCAATCTCGGTGGTTTCGCCTATTACAACACCTGTGCCGTGGTCGATAACCAGACGCTTACCGATGGTGGCGCCGGGATGTATTTCGATTCCTGTTTTTCTGGCTGCCTTCTGGCTGACGTAACGGGCCAGGAAGAACAATTTATGGGTGTAGTAAAAATGAGCACGGCGGTACATCCGCAGGGCCTTTACACCGGGATAAAGAAAATATATTTCAAAAAAATTACGGGCGGCGGGGTCGCGGTCCATAACCGCCTTGATATCCTCACGGGTTCTTCTGAAAAACATATACTCTCCTTTCGTATAAACAAAAAAGCCTCCGACGGAAAAATCCGACGGAGGCGGTAAAACCACGGTTCCACTCCTGTTTATAACTTGTCACCTTAACGCGGTGTGGTCGCACAAGAGATACTTGTTTTCCCCCTTGTGTGCTGGCGGGCGCACTTCGCAAAAATCCGTACCCAAGGCTTCTTTCAGCCGATGAAAGCCTCTCTCTGAGGGGGGTATATTTGTTACTCTACCCGATAAACGCATCTATATCTATACTTATTATATTGATTTTTTTAAATTTGTCTACTGTTATTTTGTTTTGGTGATAAATTCTTTATTATCAAGCAGATAAATTACACCCGAAACAACACAAAGTACGGCCGATACCCACAGCAGAATGGTGACTGCGGCCGAAAGGATAGCGCCGATGACTCCGTATATCTCGGAAGGAACGCCTAATATACGAAGCAGTTCCATAGTCTGGGCGGCGGTGAGACCGAAGATAATGGCAATCATCTGGAACACCGTTTTTAGTTTGCCCCAAATATTTGCGGCAATTACCTTTCCTCCCGAGGTGGAGGCTATAAGGCGAATGGAGGACACCATAAACTCGCGGAAGAGCACGATAAAGGTAATCCACACAATGCCCTCACCTATGCCAAGCTCGATAAATCCGAGGAAGGCAGCGGTGGTAAGCATTTTATCGGCAAGGGGGTCTAAAAATTTGCCAAAGTCGGTTACAAGCCCTCTGGCCCTGGCGATTTTACCGTCGTAAAGGTCGGTAAGGGAGGCTGCAACAAAGATTATAAGAGAAATGAAATAGTGAAAAGGAAATCTACACACCAGGGTAAACATAAAGATGGGTGTGAGAATTATTCTGAGTACGGTAAGTTTATTAGGTAGGTTCATTCGTTCTCTCTCCTAACAGGTCATATTCTAAAGAATCGTTTACCAAAACGTAAACGTAATCACCGATAGACAGTGCTTTGTCCGAAGTGAAAAACACCTTTCCGTCAATTTCAGGTGCATCTGCGGTGCTTCTTCCGAAATAACACTTGATGTAATCATCCCAACCTTCGATAATTACCTCTACCACGCAACCGATTTTTTCTTCGTTTTTCTCGGCGGCTATCATCATCTGGTCGGCCATTATGATTTCCATACGGTCCTGTTTTAGCTGTTCGTCTATTTGGCCGTCAAACAGGGCGGCGGCGGTATCCTCCTCGGCCGAGTAGGTAAAGCATCCCAGACGGTCGAAACGAATTTCCTTTATAAACTCGTGCAGGGTGCAGAACTGCTCCTCGGTTTCTCCGGGGAAGCCTGTAATAAAGGTGGTGCGAAGGGTAACTCCCGGCACTCTTTCTCTTATTTTACCTATAAGGTCGGTAAGGCTTTCGCGATTGCCGCGGCGGTTCATTCTTTTTAGTATCTCGCCGTCCACGTGCTGGAGAGGAATATCGAAATATTTAACCAGCTTGGGCTCTTTAGCGACGGTATCCAAAAGCTCGTCGGTGATGCGCTCGGGATAGGTATAAAGGGTGCGTATCCAATGGAGCTTTTCAATTTTGCAAAGACGGCTTAACAGCTCGGGCAACATAGACTTCCCGTAAATATCTTCACCGTAGGCCGTAGTATCCTGACCAACAACGATAAGCTCGGTAACGCCGCCTTCGGCCAGCTTTTCGGCCTCTTTTACAATGTCCTCGATTTTTCTGCTTCTGAGCCTTCCGCGAATTTTCGGTATTGCGCAGTATGTACAGCAGTTATCGCAACCATCGGAAACCTTTATGTAGGCGGTAAAGGGATAGCCACCCAGAATACGGTCGCCGTTCAGGTCGAGGTCGGCCTTGTCACCGTAGGAGTTTTTGGCATTACCCTCTATTGCGGCGGCGGTAAGCTCGGCAATTTTGGAATTAGATCCTATTCCCACCACCAAGTCCACCTCGGGAATTTCCTCGGTGATGTCGTCCTTATAGCGTTCGGCCAAACAGCCTGTTACTATAAGCGCCTTTAGGTTTCCGTCCTGCTTGTAGGCGGCACACTCCAGAATATTCTCAATAGCTTCGGCCTTTGCAGACTCGATAAATCCGCAAGTGTTGATAATGATAGCATCTGCCTCGGCCTCTACGGGGGTAATTTCAAAACCCGCTTTGGCAAGTGTGCTGAGCATCATTTCGGCATCCACCTGATTCTTAGGGCACCCAAGGGATACCACGCTAACTTTATATGCCATTATT
>JAXJWR010000246.1:0-5497 GCA_036307905.1 Acutalibacteraceae bacterium | reverse complement strand
CATAATGGCGCTGGGCGTAGGTCTTTCCTCCATCCGTGCCGATAAGGACGCCTCCTCCGACAGTTTCGGTCTGGTTGCGCTTTCCAGCGTGGGACCCATTGTTGCGGTTATGATGCTGGGGCTCTTCTTCCGCCCCGAAAACATATCTTCCTCGAGCACGAGTATAGAGGAGGTAGGAACGGTTCAGGACGTAACCTTCCGTTTCGCCTCGCAGGTTCCCCACTACCTTGAAGAGGTGCTTATCTCCATAATCCCCATTGTGGCTGTTTTCATAATATTTCAGCTTATTTCAAAGAGATATAAAAAACGCCAGAAAATGAAAATCTGGGTCGGCTTTCTTTACACCTTTTTAGGTCTTGTGCTTTTCCTTTGCGGAGTCAACGTGGGCTTTGCTCCGGTTGGTACGGTTCTGGGAAGTGAGCTGGCTGACAGCGGCTTTAAGTGGCTGCTGATTCCCATAGGAATGCTTATTGGTTACTTTATCGTTAAGGCCGAGCCTGCTATTCAGATACTGAACCGTCAGGTACAAACGGTTACCGAGGGTTCAATTTCGGCCAAGGCTATGAACCGCTGTTTATCCATTGGTGTTTCGGTGAGTCTTGGTCTTGCAATGCTTCGAATACTTACGGGAATTTCGGTTTTATGGATAATTGTTCCCGGCTATGTGCTGGCCCTTGTTATGTCGAGATTTGTGCCCAAAATATTCGTGGGTATTGCCTTCGACTCGGGCGGAGTTGCCAGCGGTCCTATGACCTCTACCTTCCTGCTCCCCCTCTGCATCGGCGCCTGCGACACCCTGGGCGGAAACGTTATGACCGATGCCTTCGGCGCGGTGGCTTTGGTTGCCCTTACACCCCTTATTGCCATTCAGATAATGGGACTTAGCTATCAGTACAAACTTAAGAAGAAGGCATCCATACCCGTTCTTCTGCCCGACGATGCCGACGATATTATTGAACTTTAGGAGGAAAATACTGTATGAACCAAAACAAAAATCTTCCTTCCCTACGTCTGCTTCTTCTAATAACCCATTCGAAATTTGCCGACAAGGCTTCAAAAATGTTTGCAAAAACCGAGATGCCCATGCACTATAAAATGAATGCGGTAGGTACCGCTTCCAGCGAAATGATGGACATTTTAGGACTGGGCAGTTCGGAAAAAAGCATTATTGCCTCGGTACTGCCAAAAAATCTTGCAGACGATATACTTAAAAGGCTTCATAAAGAGCTGAGGTTAGGCTCGGTAAACAGCGGTATTGCCTTTACCGCCAAACTTTCGGCCGTTAGCAATCTTATTGTAAAAATGTATGAGAATAATAATATTAGCGTTTCTGACAGAAAGGATGACAGCACCGTGACAGAATCAGGATACAGCCTTATTGCAGCCATTGTAAACCCCGGTTTCAGCGAAGAGGTTATGAACGTTGCCCGTGAAGCGGGAGCCGGCGGCGGCTCGGTTATTCACAGCCGCAGAATTGCAGACGAAACGGCCGTTACCTCCTGGGGTCTGGATATTCAGGAGGAAAAGGAAATAGTGCTGATTGTTACAGACGTCGAATCAAAGGCGGCTATTATGCAGGCTATCGGAAAGTCCTGCGGTATCCACAGCGAGGCAAAGGGCTTCGTTCTTGCCCTGCCTATCGAAACGGTTATAGGTTTGGACTAAAAAATTAACACCCAAGCATTTCTGCTTGGGTGTTTTGTTTGTATTTTTTTGCGGGAGGGGAAACCCCTCCCCTACTTTTCTAACATATGTTATGCATTTTTTGTTACTATGTTCCCGTCACAATTCAATACCGAAAATGTTATAATGCCCCAGATTTATTATCTTTTTCTTCTTTTTTATTGCTTCTTCAACGTTTGTGTATGTATTAGACGTGGATGTGTTCAAATATGTAACTAAATATTCTGCTTTATCTATCATATATGAATTTCTCCGTTTGATAGCAAATTTTATAGGGGTCTTAGTCAGTTCATCGGGGAAGATAGTTTTTTCTTGGTCATAGTATACCCATTCGGCTTTTGGCTTTAAATATGCCAAGACCACAATAATTTTGATATCATACTCTTTTGCAATTTGGCAAAGCACAGTATACACATATTTGTCAAAGTTACCTTCTGTTCCTACATAAAAAGTAGTAACTGTTTTTTCTTCTATAAGTCTTTTTATTGTTGTTACGAGTAAAGTTTTTATTTCTTCAGAACAATTTTTATGACCAATAAAGGTGCATCCATACATATAATCGCCTCCCGTTACACAATATTTTAAGGGAATTTCCCTTAAATGTCAATAAGGCATATTCCCTTAAGGCATAATTCTACCTAAGAGGTGATTATTATGTTTAAGCGTATACGGGATATGCGTGAAGATAAGGATTTAACACAAAAACAGTTAGCAGATTATTTAAAAATCCATCAAACAACGTATTCGGATTACGAAATCGGCAAGTTAAATGTTCCCATTGACGTATTTATAAAACTGGCACATTTTTATAACACAAGCATTGACTATCTTGCAGGAATAACCGATAATCCTACTCCTTATAAATAATAATGCTTTGTTAAATACCTTCCCTGCCAATTTATACGGTTATAGGTTTGGACTGAATGAATTAACACCCAAGTGTACTACCATACACTTGGGTGTTTTTATATAGCGATTTTAGTTTATCTTACGGGACATCGAGACGCTGACCACTGACCGCTGTTTGTGAGATTCTTCGTCGCATCCGCTCCTCAGAATGACCGGGAGTATATTTATGAAAACTTAAAACCGCCGCAGTTAAACTGCGGCGGTTTTACTGTTTATTATTTCTTCATAAGAAGGTCGCGGATTTGGATGAGGAGGTCTTCGGTGGTGGGGTTGGCCTCACGCTCGAGACGGGCCTTTTCCTCTTCCTCGGCCTTTGCTCTTTCTGCCTCCAGTTCTTTTGCCTTGAAGTATGCGGCAACGGCTTCCTTATCCTTAAGGCTGATGCCCTGCTTCTTCATTGCCTTTTTGTCGGCAGAGCTTATTACATTGCTAAGGAGCTTTGCGGTCATATTCTTCTGCTGCTCGGTTAAGGTGTTGATAGCCTTAACAACGCAGAAAAGAACAAACGCAATTACAAAGAAGTTGATTATTGCATTGATGAATGCGCCCCAGTCGATGTAGTTATAAAGGGTTAAATCAAGGGTGGGGTCGGTAAGGTCGGCAGGCTTTGCACCTAAGAAGGTGTAGCACTGACTTAAGGTGTCGGCACCGATGATAACCGAAATAATCCAGTTGATAAAGGGTTTAATGATGTTGTTGGAAACAGCGGTTACAATGGCGGTGAAGGCACTACCTACGGTAACACCGACAGCCATATCGATTACATTTCCGCGGGTGATAAAGGTTTTGAATTCTTCAAAAAACTTTTTCATAACAATCTCTCCTACAATTTTTTACATTATTATACTACCGATTTTTTCAGCTGTCAACCTTAGGGCAGATAGCCTCATCAATAGCAGCGGCGGCGGTTTTGCCCGCACCCATGGCCAGAATTACGGTGGCGGCGCCTGTTACGGCATCTCCGCCCGCATAAACTCCCTCTCTGGAGGTGAGGCCTGTGTCTTCGCAGACAACTATACCTCCCCTACGGTTTACCTCGAGGCCTTCGGTGGTGTCTTTAATGAGGGGGTTTGGAGAGGTACCGATAGACATAATAACACAGTCTACATCCAGGACAAACTCGCTGCCCGAAACCTCTATGGGACTTCTTCTGCCCGATGCGTCGGGTTCGCCAAGCTCCATTTTTATACATTCCATTCCGGTAACAAAGCCGTTTTTGGGGTCGCGGCGGTCATCGGGATTTTGGTAGCCGAGAATTTTTGTGGGGTTGTTCAGAAGCTTAAACTCGATGCCCTCTTCCATAGCGTGCTCTACCTCTTCACGACGGGCAGGAAGCTCATCGAGAGAACGGCGATAAACTATGTATACCTTTTCGGCGCCAAGTCGAAGGGCGGTTCGGGCGGCATCCATTGCCACGTTTCCGCCACCAACTACGGCTACCTTTTTAGCGTGCATAATTGGGGTGGTAGAATCCTCCTTATAGGCCTTCATAAGATTGCTTCGGGTTAAGAATTCGTTGGCGGAATACACACCCTTAAGGCTTTCGCCCTCGATACCCATAAAGCGGGGCAGACCTGCTCCAGAACCGATAAACACGGCCTCAAAGCCCATTTCGAACAGCTCGTCCACCGTAAGGGTTTTACCGATTATTATATTGGTTTCGATTTTAACTCCCAGTGCTTTGAGGGTTTCCACCTCTTTTTTAACAATGGCCTTGGGCAGACGGAATTCGGGAATACCGTAAACCAGAACTCCTCCTGCAAGGTGAAGGGCCTCGAAAACAGTTACCTCGTAGCCTTTTTTGGCAAGGTCTCCGGCGCAGGTAAGACCTGCAGGGCCTGAGCCTACAACCGCAACCTTATGTCCGTTAGGCTGAGGTTTTACGATGTTTGCGGCGGCGTGGCTGTTGTGCCAATCGGCCACAAATCGCTCGAGACGGCCTATGGCAACGGGTTCGCCCTTAATTCCGCGGATACATTTGGATTCGCACTGACTCTCCTGCGGGCAGACACGACCGCAAACAGCGGGCAGAGACGAGGCCTTTGAAATTATTTCGTAAGCACCCTCGAAATCCCCTTCCTTAACCTTTTCGATGAAGGCGGGAATATGGATGTTTACGGGACAGCCCGTGACGCAGGGCATATTCTTACAGGAAAGGCAACGGGCGGCTTCGTCCAGGGCCATTTCTTCGGTATAACCCAAGGCAACCTCACTAAAATTGTGAGCGCGCACCTTTGGGTCCTGTGAAGGCATAGGATTTTTGGTGAGTTTCATATTTGCCATTATTCCTCTACCTCCTTATTAAGCAGATTGCAGGTTTCTTCGTAGCGGTGATGCTCAAAATCGCCGTACATAGAGCTTCTTTGCATAGCTTCGTCGAAATCTACCTCGAAGCCGTCAAAGTCGGGACCGTCTACACAGGCAAACTTCATTTTACCTCCCACGGTAAGTCGGCAACCTCCGCACATTCCCGTTCCGTCAATCATAATGGGATTCATGGAAACGGTGGTTTTTACTCCGAAGGGACGGGTGGTGGCAACCACAAACTTCATCATAACGAGGGGGCCGATGGCTATTACCTCGTCGAAATCCTTTTCGGCCTCCAAAAGCTCTTTAAGGGGTTCGGTTACAAGGCCTTTTCGACCTGCAGAACCGTCGTCAGTCATAAGGGTAAGTTTGTAAGATGCGGCGGCAAACTCCTCCTCTAAAATCAGGAGGTCTTTATTTCGAAAGCCGATTATAGAATGGACTTCACAGCCCTGCTCGTGAAGCTTCTGAGCGATGGGAAGTGCGATCGCACAACCAACGCCACCGCCTACGATACAAACCTTCTTAAGACCGTCAAGGTGAGTAGCAACGCCAAGAGGACCAACGAAGTCCTGGAGGAACTCGCCCTCTTCCTTGT
>JAXJWR010000245.1:0-3901 GCA_036307905.1 Acutalibacteraceae bacterium | reverse complement strand
TGCTCGTTCGTTCCCTCAATGTCCTATACCAATCACGGTGGAGCCGCATGGGGAGATGCCGCAACGGTATGCCCCTGGGAACTTTATCGTATGTATGGTGATAAGGAACTGCTACGCCATCATTTTCCGATGATGAAAAAATGGGTAGATTCCATAACGAATAACACAACAAAACCTAATTTATGGTTTGGCGGCAGCCATTACGGAGATTGGCTCGAGCTTACTGGCGAATACGGTGCTACAAAAGGAATGACCCGAGATAACGTTATTGCATCCGGCTTTTACGCTTATTCTACCTCTCTTGTAATTAAAGCAGGCGAGGTTCTTGGCGAAGATGTAACAGAATATAAAACACTTTATAAAAATATTCAAAATGCTTTCAAAAATGAGTTTAAGGACGATTTTAAGACTCAGACCGAATGTATCGTTGCACTTCACTTCGGGCTCTGTTATGACGAAAATACAGTTATATCAAAGCTTATAGATATGATAGAGGCTGCAGGTAAAATGATGCAAACAGGATTTGTCGGAACGCCGTATCTTTTACACGTTCTTTCAAAGTACGGTCATAGCGAGCTGGCCTATGATTTGCTTCTAAGAAAAGAATACCCTTCCTGGCTTTATCCCGTTACTATGGGCGCAACCACAATGTGGGAGCATTGGGATGGAATCCGCCCCGACGGAAAGCTTTGGCCGGATACGATGAATTCCTATAATCATTATGCTTACGGTGCTGTATGTGATTGGGTTTACGGTACGGCCTGCGGAATAAATCCAACTGAAGAAAAGCCGGGTTTTGCGGAGGTTCTGATAACTCCCATAGCAACCGACAAACTGCAATGCCTTTCTGCCAAACTCGAAACGGCATATGGCACAATATATTCGGGTTGGTATCATAAAGACGGAAGGGTAGTTTACGAGATAGAAACACCTGTCAGCGGCAAAGCTGTAATCGAAGGCAGAGAGTATATCTTATCTCCGGGTAAATATGTAATATAGTAAAAAGCGACTTTTTTTGCTTACGCAGAAAAGGTCGCTTTTACTTTATATAACTATATTCGACTACACACATTGATGTGCTTCGACAAAGAATGATAAGCCATTGTTGTTTTATTGTGTAACCTTACAAAAATATACATATAATTATTGTAATTATGATAGAATGTCAAAATGTATGATATTTACGACTTGTATAATCTACAATTATGTGGTAAAATATGGGTAACAAATTCAAGGAGGAATTATAAAAATGAGTCAATTAAACGTAGTAATTGCAGATAATTCTGCAGAATTCGGAAGTCAATGTCAAAAAGTGCTGTCAAGTTATGGTATGAACGTTTCACTCTGCGAAAAGGATGGCATCGAACTTTTGGAAAAGATAAGGCTATATAAACCCGATGTGGTGCTTGCCGATATGTTTATGCCTAATCTTGATGTGCTGGGTGTGCTTTCTGCCGTTAAGGAAATGAACGAAAAGGAAAGACCAATGATTATGGTATTTTCTTCTTTTGATAATCCACATCTTCAAAGCGAGGTTATAAGGGCAGGTGCAGCCTATTTCTTTATAAAACCCTTCGATTTCGATATGCTTGCCGAAAGAATTATTAAGTTCTCAGGCTGGAAAACTGACCATAAGCCGCTGATAGTCAGTGAAGGTGTGCTTAGCGACCACGACCTGGAACTTATGATTACCGAAATAATTCATCAGGTTGGTGTTCCTGCGCATATTAAGGGCTATCATTATTTGCGAGAGGCCATTATGATTTCTGCAAAGAACGAGGAGGTAATCAATTCAATTACAAAACTGCTTTATCCAACCGTTGCTAAAAAGTATTCAACCACCTCTTCACGAGTAGAGCGAGCAATTCGCCACGCTATTGAGGTGGCCTGGGACAGGGGAGATCTTGACGTACTTAACGCATACTTCGGGTATACTATAAATAATGATCGCGGGAAGCCTACTAACAGCGAATTTATCGCAATGATTGCCGACAAAATAAGACTTAGAATAAAAGCGGCATAATTCATCTTGACAGGAAAAGAGTATTGGTATATAATATCCTTGTCTTCGGGGCGAGGTGTAATTCCTCACCGGCGGTACAGCCCGCGAGCCTATTTGGCAGATTTGGTGAAATTCCAAAGCCGACGGTATAGTCCGGATGAAAGAAGAAAAAGCCTAATTATTCCTGTAATTTACCCCAAGGACGTAATGTATCCTTGGGGGCTTTTTCTTTCCGAAAGAATATATTTTGGAGGAAAACTATGAAAAAAATCGAAACTAAAAAAATTGCCGTATCGGCAATGCTGGCGGCGGTAGCATTTCTTGTTACCATGCTTACTGCAATCTTCAAGGTAAGCGGATTTCTCTCTCTCGACCTTAAGGATGCGGTGCTTTCAATTATTGCGCTGATGTACGGGCCGTTTTACGGATTTATATCGGTTATAGTTGTTGCTCTTGTTGAGTTTGTAACCATCAGTACAACCGGCCTTTACGGACTTGTAATGAATATTCTGTCCAGCGGCACCTTCGCCCTCGTATGCGGATTCATTTATAAATTTAAAAGAAACTTTTCGGGTGCAATTATTGCCGCATCGGTAACGGTAGTTTCTGTAACTTCGGTTATGCTTCTTGCCAATATTTTTATTACTCCCTTATATTTCCAAATGCCCACACAGGCAGTAATAGATATGCTGCCAGGCATTCTTTTGCCATTTAATCTTTTTAAAACTATTATGAATGCATCTATAATGCTTTTGGTATATAAACCCTTTACAACCGCGCTTAAAACTGCAGGACTTCTTAAGAGTAACGACAATACAGTTTACAAATTTAACAAAAAGTCTATGTGGCTGACAATTTGCGCCGTTATACTTATACTTATTGCCGTTGCAGTAATGCTCTATCTCGGAGTAGAGGTTAAGGTAGTAAAGTAATATAACTCCTTCTTGACAAATTGCGACATTGTGATATAATATATCTCGTTGATAATAAATTAAATATTTTTCCTTATCAAGAGTGGCAGAGGGACAGGCCCTGCGAAGCCCGGCAACCTGACTAGTTCAAGGTGCTAAATCCTGCGGAATTTCCGAAAGATGAGGTAGTCCTATGCCTCGTCCTGCGACGAGGCATTTATTTTATTGGAGGTAATTATGTCTAAATATTTATTTACATCTGAATCTGTAACCGAGGGTCATCCCGATAAAGTTTGCGACAGAATATCCGACGCTGTTCTGGATGCTCTTCTTAAAGGGGATAAAATGTCCCGCGTAGCTTGCGAATCCTTTGCAAGCACAGGTGTAGTCACCGTAATGGGCGAAATAACCACAAAGGCTCAAATCGACGTTGAGAAAATCGTTCGTGAAGTTGTGTGTGAAATCGGTTATAAAAGCGAGGACGACTATTTCGACGGAAATACCTGTAAGGTAAACGTAATGCTTGATAAACAGTCTCCCGATATTGCAATGGGTGTCGACCGCTCTTTAGAGCTTAAGGACGGTGCCGACGACGAGCTTAATCAGTTCGGCGCAGGCGACCAGGGAATGATGTTTGGCTATGCCTGTAACGAAACCCCCGAGCTTATGCCTATGACTGCAGCCCTTGCCCATAAAATGGCCAAGCGTTTAACCGACGTTAGAAAATCGGGACTGCTTGCATATCTTAAGCCCGACGGAAAAACCCAGATTACCATCGAATATGAAAACGATGTTCCTGCCCGTCTTGATACCGTTGTTGTATCCTCTCAGCATTCCGACAAGGTTTCTCTCGAACAGCTTCGTAAGGACATTTACGAGCACGTAATTCTCCCCGTAATACCCGAAAAGTTCAGAAACGACGAGTTTAAGGTGTTTATCAACCCCACAGGACGTTTCGTTGTTGGTGGACCTGCCGGAGATACCGGCC
>JAXJWR010000244.1:0-3323 GCA_036307905.1 Acutalibacteraceae bacterium | reverse complement strand
CCGTAATCCAGCGGATGCTTTCTGTTCTTCGAAAAAGTTTGCTTAGAATCTGTCCCCCACTCAACCTCGAGAAGGCGATGAAGGGTAGACGCTTCTCTACCCGTAAGTTCTGTCATTCGCTTGGCGGCACGTCCCGTTGGCGCAGCGAGAGCAATACTTAAATTTCTGTTTTCCAAAATATCAATAATCGCGTTAAGGGTGGTCGTTTTTCCTGTTCCCGGGCCACCGGTAAGAATAAAAACGCTGTTACTCATCGCTGAACACACAGCCTCGATTTGCTTTTCGTCAAACTCAATACCCATTCGTTGCTGAACAAAATCCAACTCCTTGGGTGATACTTCAAATAAGGCGTTATTATTCTTAAGACGACTCTTAAGTAACGCTGCCGAGCTCTCCTCAGCCATTGCATACTCAGGCAAAAATATAAAATTCTTACTATCAATTACATATTCAAAAAGGACAAAGCTATCAAGCATTGCTTCAATACAGTCATTAACAACGTCTTCATCTACACCAAGTAGTCGCGCAGACACAACCGCAAGTTTATCTTTTGGAAGGCAGGTATGACCATTCATCAGGTTGCTTTTAAGAACGTAAATTATTCCTGCACTGACCCGATAATTATTATCAGCCTTAATATCGAAACTGTCTGCGATTTCCTCCACACGCTCAAATGAAAAATCAATACCATCAGTACACAAAGCGTATGGATTTTCTTTTATAATTTCCATGCTTTGTACGCCGAGAACCTTAAAAATCCTACCGGCCTCAACAGGGGTAATCTTAAACCGAGAGAGGGTAAGCATAATGTCGCGCATACCAAACTGCGCTTTATACTGTTCAGAAATGTCAACAGCCTTTTCGGCAGAAATTCCCTTTATTGCCGTTAGTCGAGTAGGGTGATTTTCAATTACATCCAGAGTATCTTCCTTAAACATTTCAACAATTTTAAGAGCCGTAGCAGGGCCAACGCCCTTAATAGCGCCGCCTGAAAGATACTTAAGAATTTGGGAACCGGTTTCGGGTACAGTAACCTCGCAAAGATCACACTTGAACTGCTTGCCATAAGTAGAATGAACAACATAACTGCCGTGAAGGGTTACAATCTCCCCTTCTCCGATATAAGGCATTACGCCGGTCGCAACCAGCGTTTCACCATTAGTATTGAGCTTAATAACAGTATAACCGTTTTCTTTGTTTCTGTATGTAACGGCTTCAACTGATCCTTTGACAAATTCCCTCGTATCCATTAAAATTTAATCTCCGAACAAATATAATTACACAAATCTTCGCGTTTTAAAAACTCTATTTCATGCCTTTGAGATAAAGCGTAACATCGATTAGAAACATCATCATTATGCTGGCAATCGACAGCAACAATCTTATCGCAATATTTGTTTCCGTGCCATTTGTACTGTTCAATAATAAACGCAAGCTGCAGCTCTGCAAAATTGTTATTTAAGAAACAGAGTAAAACCTTGCCGTTATTTTTATGCGGTCTTAAAAATAAAATCCTTATGGTATGTATTAAATCACAAAGTCCTATAACGGCAAGAAAAATTAAAAACAAATAAATTATTATCGTCAAAAATATCACCTCACCATACAATATGTGAAAACCGATATTTTGACAAAAGGGATTTCAAACGAAATCCCTTTTAAAACTATTTAATCTTTACGGTGATCTCACAGGAAACTACCTGCCAGACAGCACTACTATTATAGGTGTTAAGGGTTGCATTGATAAGATAATCTCCAACCTCAGCTCCCGAAAGATCCATTGCCAGATAAAAATCGCGTTCCTTTAAGGAGTTAATTACGTCTCTCTTTCCGCAAACCTCTACATAAATGTTTTTACCATAAGTAGCAGTAAGTCCTTGCGGTAAAGTGTTTCGATGTTCGAAGTTTTCGATTTTTATACGACGAACAACAAAATCGTTTAAACTGAAGGTAACGGTAGCATTTTCAATACCATCTGTAATCCGAACACCATTAGGCAGAATTGGTTTAACCTCAAATACGTTCTTAGAATTCTTGGGAGAAATCTTAGTAACGTCAATAGGCTCGAATGAAATCGATTCAAGACCATCAATGACCTCAGGAGGTCCTGCAACAGTAAAGGAGTCAAGATTGGACTTCCAGTATTTTTCTAAAAGTGTTATGACATTACTGTTTGGTGCGCCGGTAAACGAGGGCTTAAACGAAAATTCCTTGGTTTTAGATACCGGAACAGAAATGCTGATTTTTTCCAAAGCAATGGTGTATTTACTCTTGTCAAGCTCCACGCCATCTTTATCGAGTAGTTTTATAACTCCTTCAAAGGTTGCGGTTGTTTCAAGGGTTTTATCGGTGCTGGCATAGGCAACCACAGATGCGATTTTCGAAACTTCGCTTCTGGGGCCTTTAATGACAATTTCAGATTGTTCAGAGTTTGTAACGACCTCGTCATCATAGGTAAGACCGTCAACTCGGCCGTAGCCCTCAACAAGAGGAACAACCGAAAACTTCTTTTCATCGAAATAATCAAACTTAACAGAAATCATTGCAGGCGATATGCTGACAAATGAATATCCGCCCTGACTGCTTGCTCTTACAGCCGACAGACTTATATTGTGAGTACCCGAACCGTCAATTGTGGAAAGGTCAGCAATAATTTTTATATCGCCCGGTTTAAGCGAGCTAACAATATAGTTAGGGCCATAAACCGTAACGGTAGCCGTTTGATTTATATCGCTTACAACCTCTAGCCCTTGCTGACCCCAAATAGTACCACTTGTGTTAACTTCAATGGGTAGGTTGCTAAAGGTTTGCTCACGCTCAGGATTTTGATCGATTACAATTATAACCCAAAACACAAAGGCGACCAGCACAGAAAGTGAAATTGCAAATTTTCTATCGTGCAGCAGCTTTCTAAGTGAGAAATCTTTAAATAATTTCAAATTTGTGCCTCCGTTATTTTTTCTTAAACTTATTTATAATATCCATAAAGAAATTCTTTTTCTTTGTTTCAGTACTAAGCAGACCAAGATAAAGTTCTTCCTTAAGCATGACGTTATTAAGGTCGCGCTGAATTTTACCGTTTCTTGCCAGAGAAATGGTTCCCGTTTCCTCTGAAACCACAAGAACAATCGCATCGGAATTTTCGCTCATTCCTATGGCCGCTCTGTGACGAGTACCAAGCTGTGAATTGAGATTATTGTTTGCCGTTAAAGGGAGGATACATCCGGCAGAACAAATCATTCCATCCCTAATAATCATCGCACCGTCGTGCAGGGGAGATTTTGGGAAGAAAACGTTGCATATCAGTTCGTAAGAGGCTTCGG
>JAXJWR010000243.1:0-5698 GCA_036307905.1 Acutalibacteraceae bacterium | reverse complement strand
CGGCACAACGGTCAAGGTCAATCTCCTCGGCAAAATGTATGCCGATATATTCCAACTGCCGATGTATTCTTCTGATGCTCTCGGAGGAGGCCGAGCTTTGCTTTTGGGTAAGCACAGGGAGTATCCTCAGTAGCTGACCGCAGGCCGAAAGTCGGTTGCCCATTCTGAAATCGGTTATAAGCGATACCGTAAGTCTGCCGACCTGCCTGCCCGCAGAGGGAAGAAAACAGGACTTAGTAAGCCCGGCTGCATTAAGCGCTTCGTCAACACATTTTCCGCTGAAATGAATATAAAGGGATTCGCACACAGGGGAAACCTCGTCCACGAAAAAGGTGTAATCTTGAGGGATACCCGGCATATATAATGCCGCATCTCCGGGGAGCATCTCGTATGCTTTACCCTCAATGATTATTTCCTTACGACCCCTTACCATATACAGAATATGGTAATCCTTTCGCCCGTCGGGTCGGTGCTGGCGCAAAGCGAGGCTTTTGTCTTTAAAACTGTATCGACTTATTCCGCAGGAATTTATGTGCAAAAACTCGTTGGATGCATAATTTGAAACGTTAGAGTTGTAATATTGTAGCTCGTAAGCCGATTTATCCATATTACGTTCCCCCTACACACTGTTATATATACATTATAACGCAAAACCGTAAAAAATCAATCAGCCTTTTTATCCATATGTATAAATGTGGTTGACTTTTCATTTCAAGATGGTAAAATTATAATAGGAGTTGATAATATGCTGCTGTTTTACGTTCGTCACGGACATCCTACATATAACCCTGATTGTCTTACCGAGGCCGGCTTTAAGGAGGCCGAGGCTCTGGTTTGCCGTATGAAAAGAATAAAGCCGGACAAGATTTTTGCATCCACCTCTACCCGCGCCATTCAAACGGCCGAGCCCACCGCAAAATTCTTTAACAAAGAAATAACCAAGCTCGATTGGTGCAACGAAAACCATGCCTGGCGGGAGCTTACGGTAGAAACAGAGGACAAAAGAAGGACTTGGTTGTTCAGCCATGCACCTTCGCTGAAGCTGATGTCCTCCGGAGAAATGCGCAATATGGGAGAAAACTGGTACAGTCATCCCAATTTTGAAAAGTATCATTTCGAATACGGTATAAACCGCATAAAAAAAGAGACCTACGCTTTTTTGGAAAGCCTTGGCTACCGCTACACCGAAAACGGCTACGAAGCAGTTAACCCGAACGATGACAGAATTGCGATTTTTGCCCATCAGGGCTTTGGCATTGCTTTTTTAAGTGCTGTGCTGGATATTCCCTATCCGCAGATTGCCACCCGCTTCGATATGACGTATACAGGCATTTCGGTTATAGAATTCAACTCTGACGGTCCGATGTACCCGAAACTTCTCCAGCTTTCAAACGATTCTCACCTTTTTGCAGCAGATATGGAAACTGTATATAACAACACTCACAATTTTTAAAGGATATATATATGAATTTAATCGAAATTACAGACTTTTCCGCGCCTGAGCTTGATGTCTACGCCCGCCTTACCGAGGCCCAGCTTTTAAACCATCATATGCTCCGTTCGGGAATGTTTATTGCCGAAAGTCCCAAGGTAATTGCGAGAGCCCTTGAGGACGGCTACGAACCCATTTCTTTTCTCTGTGAAAAGGCTAATATGACAGGGGAGACCCTGGAGGTTATTGAAAAGTGCGGCGATATTCCCGTATATACCGCCGAGTTTGATGTCCTCACCAACCTTACGGGCTATATGCTCACCCGGGGAATGCTTTGCGCGATGAAGCGTAAGCCACTGCCCACCCCCCAAGAGCTTTTGTCCAAATTTACCCGTGTGGTGGTTTTAGAGGACGTTATGAACCCAACTAACCTGGGGGCTATTTTCCGTTCTGCCGCCGCTCTGGGTATGGAGGCGGTGCTTCTCACACCCGGTTGCAGCAATCCTTTGTACAGAAGGTCTGCCAGAGTAAGTATGGGAACGGTGTTTCAGGTTCCCTGGGCCCACCTGGAAGAAAACTGGGTAGAGCTGCTTAAAAAATACGGATTTAAAACCGCCGCAATGGCCTTAACCGATAACAGCATTTCTATCGACGACCCCCACCTTATGGCCGAGGAAAGACTGGCTATCGTTCTCGGAACGGAAGGGGACGGCCTTAAAGAAAACACCGTTGTCTCCTGCGACTATACCGTAAAAATACCCATGTCCCACGGAGTAGATTCCCTAAACGTTGCCGCCGCAGGGGCTGTGGCCTTTTGGCAACTTGGAAAAAGATAATAAAAAACCTTATTCGAATATAATTTTCGAATAAGGTTTTTTGTTATTTAGAAAGTAATGCTTTGTCGCTGGCAAATTCGCTTCCGCTGGCCTGTTCGAAAAGACCCAAAAGCTGATTTATGGTAAGGTTTTTCTTGTCCTCACCGCTTACGTCAACCACAATACGGCCCTCGTGCATCATTATAAGACGGTTTCCGTAGGTTATGGCATCGTGCATATTGTGGGTTATCATAAGGGTGGTAAGTTTGTTTTCCTGTACCAGCTTGTCGGTGATTTCAAGCACCTTTGCAGCGGTTTTAGGGTCAAGTGCGGCGGTATGCTCGTCAAGAAGGAGCAACCGAGGCTTTTTAAGGGTGGCCATAAGCAGGGTAACGGCTTGTCGCTGTCCTCCCGAAAGAAGACCTACCTTTGCCGAAAGTCTGGTTTCAAGGCCTAAATCCAGCTGAGCCAGCAGCTCTCTATATTGGGCTCTTTCGCCCTTTTTAATTCCCCAAATAAGCTTACGTTTTGTACCTCTTCGAGCGGCGATTGCCAGATTTTCCGCAATCTCCATATCGGGGGCGGTGCCCTTCATAGGGTCTTGGAAAACGCGTCCCAAAAACTTGGCTCTTTTATGCTCGGGCATTGCGGTAACGTCGGTGCCGTCAATGGTAATAGTGCCGTAGTCGGGGCGCCACACACCTGCAATCGCATTAAGCAGGGTAGATTTACCTGCTCCGTTACCGCCGATAACGGTAACAAAATCGCCGTCGTTTAAGGTTAGGTCAAGTCCATTTAAGGCGACCTTTGCGTTTACTGTTCCGGGGTTAAAGGTTTTCTGCAGATTGGTTATCTTAAGCATTTGCCTCACCTCCGTTTATTTGCTCGGCCTTTAGCGGCAGAGGTTTGCGTTTGGTGAAGTATTCGCTCTTAATATAAGGAACGGTAAGGAATACCGCAACAATAATTGCCGAAAGCATTTTAAGGAAGTCGGTTTTAAGGCCTAAAAGGATAACGAAGTTGTAGATGATGTAATATACAATTCCGCCACCCACAACACCAATCAGGCTCACTACAAAGTTAGGCTTGATCTTAAGGGAAACCGAAAGTCCTATGAATATGGCGGCAAGACCTATAACGATAGCACCGCGTCCATCGTTGATGTTAGCCGAGCCCTTATATTGTGCCAGCAAAGAACCTGCAAGGGCAACAATGCCGTTAGAGAGTGCAAGGCCGATAACCTTGTTAAGCTTAACGTTAATTCCCTGAGCACGGCTCATATCGGGGTTATCGCCGGTAGATTTAAGGGTAAGGCCCACCTCGGTGTAGAAAAACAGCCACAGGAATACTATGGTTGCACCGATTATAATCGCAGCCGTAATTACCGAACCGATGTTGTCCTGCATATGTACAACAAGGTCGTTGGCCCTGGGGTCAATGGCAATAAGGGATTTTCCGCCCAGAATGGTAAGGTTTACCGAATACAGTATAAGCTGGGTAAGGATTCCCGCAAGAATCGCGGGAATTCCGCAAACCGTGTGGAAAATTCCCGTAAGGGTTCCGCAGAGTATGCCCGCAATAAAGGCACAAACAACGCTGAGCCACACAGGAACACCGGCCGCGATGAGCACGGCGCAAACACAGCCGCCAGTGCAAATGGAGCCGTCAACCGAAAGGTCGGCAATATCGAGAATTTTAAAGGATATGTATACTCCGATGGCCATAAGGCCCCATATAAGACCTTCGGCAACAGCACCGGGTAGAGAGTTAAAAAAAACCATTTTATTTCCTCAAATTTATTCGGTAACAGTAATACCGAGAGTATTGCAAAGATCCTTGTTGAAGGAAGCAGAGGGCTCAAGAGTCTTTATTTCAAAGTCCTCGGGAGTTTTGTTTCCAAGGAGGATTTCTGCGGCCATTTTTCCGGTTTCTACACCAAGCCGATAATAATCAATAGCAAGGCTTGCATAGCAGATGCTTCCGCCGTAGCTGGTGTAAACGGGGATTTTCTTGTCGTTGCAGATGGTTCCAACAATAGAATCGTTATCGGCAACGGTGTTGTCGGAGGGGATGTAAATTGCCTTGCTGTTAGCGGCGGCGTTACCTGCAACTGTCTGAATCTCGGTAGTGTCAGAGAAGGTGTAAGGAGTAGTTACGATGCCCTTGGTGTCAAAATATGCTTTTACGGCATTGTACTGGAGAAGGGAGTTAGACTCGTTGGTGCAGAAGATAACGCCAACCTTGTCACCCTCTTTAAGTCCAAGGGTATCAATCATCATCTGAGCCTGACGGTCAAAGGGAACAGCATCCGAGGTTCCGGTTACGTTGGCAGGAATCTTGCCTGCAAAGGTGTCGGTATAGTCGGTTACGGAAGTTCCAAGCACAGGGATGGTGGTGGTAGCATTTGCTGCGGCAAGAAGGCAGGGGGTAGCGTTGCCCATAATAAGGTCAACCTTCTTAGAAACAAAGGTGTTTACTACCGTGGTGCAAAGGGTGGGGTCGCCGGGCACCTGCTCGTCGAATTTAACGGTTTTACCCTCGGCCTCTAAAGCCTCTTTAAGGGCATCCATAAAGCCTTTGGTGGCCTTGTCGAGGGATTCGTGCTTCATAAGCTGGCAAATACCTACGGTGTAGTCGGCAGATTCACCGCAGGAGGAAAGCATAAAACAGCTTCCTACGCAAAGCACAAGAACCATGACCAGAGAAATGATTTTTTTCATAATAAAAACTCCTTTTATTTGGAATAAAATCAAGTCCCTGCAGTCCTAAGACCGCAGGGACGAATAAACGTGGTACCACTCTGCTTTATTTCTTTTTTGCAAAAGAAACCTTAATAGGTGCAAATACACCCTGCAATATAACGGTTGCAACCGGTAAAGCCTACACAGCCTAAGCATTCAGCCCACAGCTCACGGAATGAATTCGCCAAAACCCTCGTTACTGTTTTGCACCGGCCAACAGCTCTCTGAAACTCGGTTATGGTTACTGGTTTCCGCTCGAACACTTTATGACTATATATAGGTATTTTATAAAAAGAACGACAATTTGTCAAGAAAAATAAATATTTATTCTAAAGGGTTAAAAATATGCCGTCTTTTTGGGCGAAGCTTTCTGTTACCTGTGTTCGCACTCCCACATATTTAATCAACGGCAAAGCCGTGTATATCATCAATTCCGTAAGGAATTGCATATCATCAAGACGAAGTCTTGTATATCATCATTGCGAAAGAATTTTTGATACACACCTAAAGGTGTGATGAGATGCAAGGGCGGTTATGCCGCCCTTGATGATATACAGCCTAACGGCTGATGATATACCATTGCTTTCGCAATGGATAAAAAAATTCGACTTGTCGAAACAAGTCGAATTTTTTGGCTGGGGAATAGGGATTCGAACCCCAACAAACAGAGTCAGAGTCTGTCGTGCTACCGTTACACAATTCCCCAAAAT
>JAXJWR010000242.1:0-1162 GCA_036307905.1 Acutalibacteraceae bacterium | reverse complement strand
TTCCAGACTCTTCATAATTTCGCTGAAGTTGGCCAGCAAAGCCGGGCTGGTAGCCTTATTTATAACACCCTTTACAACCTCCATCTGGTGCTTGCCGCGCTGACGGTCGCTTCCTACCTGTTTGCGGTCGCGGGCGAAAATAAGGCCTTCTGTACCGTTTACCTCGTTAAGACCTTTAACAAAGGAATAATAGCCTACGTTAAAATCATAATCGCTTCGCACGGTAATTCCGCCCAGAGCATCGATTATATTCTTGAAGCCTTCAAAATTCAGCTTGAAATAATAATCGATTTCCACATCATATATCATTTCCATGGTATCAATGCTGACCTGGGTGCCGTATACTCCCGAATGGGTGAGCTTGTCGGGGATACCCTTAGAAATGGAGAGGGGAACGTAATAGTCTCTGGGGGTGGAAATGAGAACGATATTTCCCGTATCAACGTTTACCGCCGCCAGAATATTAACGTCTGAGCGGCTTTTTTTGGAAATTTTTTTGCTGCGGGTGTCAATTCCTGTAATATACAGCACGAAGGAGTCCATCTTAGCGGGAACAGAGGGCTTTACCTCCTCACCCTCGGTTTCAACCTGAAGGGTATCCAGCAGGCGAAGGGCCTTTACGTCCTCCTCGTATCCGTCGGTATCTTCAAGCAGTTCTAAAAATGCGGTGTTCAGGACTATTACATCCACCGTTTTGTTGGTGATAAGTGCATAAACCAAATCGGAAATGCCCTCGTACTCGGTAAGAACGGGGGACTTGCCCAGTTTTTCGGTAATTACATTCAGGGCCGAGTTGGTGTTTTCACGGTCGAGCTGAGCGAGTATTCCGAAGGGATAGTCCTTTACCTCCTCAAGGGTTTGCGCGCTGTCCTCGGTGCGAACGTAAATGCCTATTTCGGCAAATTCGGTTTCGGGGGTGGTAATGCCCTGAAGGGCGGAAGCACCGTGGGCAATGAAAAATGCTCCCAAAATTTCTCCGATTATAAAGATAAGCGTCAGTACCGCGCCTATAATTGTAAGGGCGATGCGCTCGCTTTTTCGGGTCAGGAAAAACACACCTGCCGTTATAGCGGCAAGACCTACCGAAATCGCTATAAGCCATTTTGCCGAAATAAGGGCGGTTGCGGCCAATATCCAGACAAAGGCAACGTTAGAAAGAAGC
>JAXJWR010000241.1:0-2051 GCA_036307905.1 Acutalibacteraceae bacterium | reverse complement strand
CTCGTCAAGATGCTTCGGAAGGGGGAGTTGGCAGAGAATTCCGTTTACCTCCGGGTCGTTATTCAGCCTTCTTATAAGGGCCAAAAGCTCTTCCTCGGTGGTATCCTCGGGAAGGGCATATTTCCAGGAAGCAAAGCCCATCTGCTGACAGGCCTTTTCCTTATTTGCCACATAGACCTTGGAGGCAGGGTCTTCGCCCACGATTATAACTGCCAGGCCGGGGATTACGCCCTTTTCCTTAAGTTCTGCTGTTTCCTTTGCAACTGCATCCTTAACGGCGGCAGAAATGATTTTTCCGTCAATAAGCTTTGCCATTAGTTTTCCTCCTCGGCAGATTCTTCTGCAGTAATTTCTTCTTCGGCTGCTTCGTTTTCGTCCAATACCGCTTCGGTCTGCATTTCGTCCTTAAACATAGACTCGTAGGTAACGTCTACGGCAGCAGTTCTGCGTCTTTTACCGATTACGAAAAGAGCTGCAAGCGCACCGATACAGATAAGCAGTGACAGCAGGAAGGATACCTTTAAGGGGCCTATCATAAGGCTGTCGGTTCGCATAGTTTCGATAATTGCCCTTCCAAAGCCGTACCACGCACAGTACGCAATGGCTACCTCGCCCGAAAAACGGCGCTTTTTGGATAAGAAATGAAGGAGCACAGCACCGCTGATGCACCATATAGACTCGTAAAGGAAGCAGGGGTGAGCCAATGCGGCGGGGTCGAAGCCCTGAAGGCGGAAATCGCTGATAACGTTTTCGCTGGTCATTCCCCACCAATCACTTCCCGTGGGGCCTCCGAAAGCCTCTTGATTAAAGAAGTTGCCCCAGCGACCTATTCCCTGTCCGATAAGGAAAGCGATGGCGGCCATATCCAGCAGGTCAAGGATTTTAACCTTACGCACCCTAGCCATAATTACGCCCGCAATAACGGCTCCTATAACACCGCCATAGATGGCCAGTCCTGATATACCCGATCCGCCAAAACCAAAAAACTCGGAAAAGTTCTTTATTTTTACTCCGTCGAAAAGAACGTAATAGGTTCTTGCACCCAGAATTGCGCAGGGAGTAGCCACCAGCACCACGTCCAGCATACGGTCAACATCGATGCCGAAGCGTTTAGCGTTAAGGTAGCCGTAGATTATTGCCAGCACGAAGCCCAGCGCGATTATTATGCCGTACCAATAGATGGTCCAGCCGCTTTCTCCAATAGGTAGCTTAAATGCGATGGGATCTACCGAAAGGTCTATCCCGAAAATTGTTACGTTATACATTTATTTTCTTCCTTTCCCGGGTTTTACAACCGAAAGTACGCTAAGCTCGTCTTTCAGGCTGTGCAGACGGTTTTGAATATCGTCGGCGGTAATTTCTTTTAGAATATCCACCGTATCGAAAAGGTCACCGCCGGATATTGCACAATCGATCATATCGGTGACTATTCCCTCGATACTGTCGAAACGCTTAACGGCATCGCCGTAGGCTGAACGCTTGATGGCCGAAAGAAGCTCTCCGTCGATTCCCTCGGCTTTAAGGCGGCATATTTCCTTTTTGATTTCTTCGGCTACACGCTCGGGTTTATCGCATTCGCCGTCGATAAGAAAGGCGGAATAACCGTTGCCCTGAAAATACTCGGCCGAGAATTCGTCCCCTATAAGGCGAGAATCCACAAGTCTTCTGTAAAGGGCTGAGCAATCACCACACAGCAATTCAAGCATCAGTCCTGCAACTATTCTTTCCTTAACGGTGGGGCCTTCTTTTTCGAAAACCTCTTTATAGCCAAGTATAAACATAGGCTTGGCTACGGCAAGCTCCTGCTCCACATAGTGGGAAAGAACCTGCTCCCGTTCGCCGAAATCGGCCCTGGAAATTTTTACCATTTCGGTAGGCTTTATTCCCTTTTCTATTTGAGCGAGAACCTTTTTTGTGTCTACGTTACCCGCAATACACACATACATATTGGCGGGATTATAAAAGGTATTATAACACTCGTAAAGAAGCTTGTCGTCTATTTTTGCAATGGATTCGACTGTGCCTGCAATATCAATCTTTACAGGGTGATT
>JAXJWR010000240.1:0-5937 GCA_036307905.1 Acutalibacteraceae bacterium | reverse complement strand
GAAGTCGGCGGCGCGGGTATCGAACAGCTTGCGGTAATCCCAGCGGCTGTAGAGCCTTTCTCCTGCCGAGATGGGAACGGGAGATTTATCTCTTACTGCTTTCAGCGCCTCCAAATTATCGGGAGGGGTAGGCTCCTCGAACCACATAGGTTTAAACTGCTCCAGCTCTTTTGCGATTTTGATTCCCGTAGGCACGTCGAAACGGCCGTGACCCTCTATAAGCAGGTCGACAGAGTTTCCAACCGCTTCGCGTACTGCGGCAACGTTACGAAGGGCCTTATCGAGATCGGCATTGGAAATCTGAAGATAGGACTTTCCGAAGGGGTCCCACTTCATAGCGGTAACTCCGCGCTGTACGGCGATTTTAGCCTTTTCGGCAAACTCCTCCGGCTCCTTTGCCCCTGCAAACCAGCCGTTTACGTATATGCGAACCTTGTCGTTGCACTTTCCGCCCAGAAGCTGATACACGGGAACACCGAGGGATTTGCCCAGAATATCCCAAAGGGCACATTCGGTGGCCGAAAGGGCGCTCATCAGTACGGGGCCGCCGCGCCAATAGGCATCGCGGTAAATCATATGGAAATGCTGTTCTATGTCGCGGGGGTCCTTGCCTACAAGATACTCTTTAATATGTTCGAGCGCGCCTAAAAAGGCTTTTTCCTTATATTCGAGGGTGCCCTCGCCTACTCCAGTTATTCCTTCGTCGGTATAGACCTTAACAAAGACCCAGTTTGTGCGAAAGCAATCTACCACAAAGGCTTTTACATCTGTTACTTTCATAGTTTAATCTCCTTATAAAAGGTAGGAACTACCTTGTTTTCACATTTAAAATCGTGGGCGGAAATGCTGTCGAAAAGGCCTATATGAAGGGGCACGACCTTTTCGGCGCCCGTTTTTCTTGCAAAATCGGCGGCATCACACATATTCATATTATTGCCTACCCCGTTTACGGGAAGGAATACAGCATAAATGTCGTCGGGCAGGTCGGAGAAGATTTCAGAGTTATAGAGGGTGTCACCTGTGACGTAATACTTCTTCTCCCCGTCGTCGATTATCACACCTATTGCCCCTGCATCGCTATGGGTGGCTTTTACGGCGGTGATGGTAAGGCCGTACTGACTCCAGTGGGTGTGACGGTCGAACTGAACGTAGTTATTATTACCGCCCAGTTTGCGAACCTCGGGCCAGACGGTATTGGGTGCGAGGACGGTTATGCCGCTATCCTCTTTTATAAACTTCTCTACCGTTTCGGGGTCGTAGTGGTCGAGATGATTGTGAGTAAATATCATCAAGTTGGGTTTTATATCGAAAAGCGCTTCCTCCACAGGCACTCTGCGGTGATTATTTGGATTCAACCTTGCGCAACTGTCGGAAAGATAGGGGTCTATCATAACAGTTGCCTTTTCGGTTTCAAAAAGCAGACCTGCCTGACCCAACCAAGTGATTTTCATAAAAACTCTCCTTTTTTGTGAAATTTAATTTTAAAAGGCTTGACACAAATTTTATAGTATTGTATCTTTATTATAAAGTTACGCCTGATTATTGTATAGCAATTTATTACTTATTTTTTGCAAAATCTTACTTTGAGGTGTTTTATGCATTTTAATTTTGACCCGGTTCACTTCGGTATTTTTGATTCTGAAGTAAAGTTCGGAAATAAAGCGGTATCTAAAAAAAGAACGGTGGGCTTCTTCGAGTTTGAGCTTTTTACCGTTCACTCTCAAAAGGTGTCCTACATAAACGATAACCCCATAAAGAGGGACCGCGGCACGCTGATTTGCGCAAAGCCCGGACAATTACGTTACAGCCAACTTCCCTTTCGGTGTCATTATCTCCATATTTCCTCTGAGAACGAGGATTTTATAGCCCTTATGGAAAGCCTTCCCGACGTTATTACGGTACACGATGTCGACCGTATCACCCAAATGTTTGAAGAACTGCTTAAATATGAAGGAGAATCTCCCGAGGATATTTTCGGCCTGCAAAGTGCAGTATGCAAGCTTATAGGTTATATACTTCACCTTGCATATACCTCCCCTGCAGAAAACCCCGCGCTACACACCTACAAAAAGCCGCTTTCGGATGTGTCCAATTATATTAAACACCATCTAAGTGAAAAGCTTACTTTGGAAAAGCTGGCAAAGGTTGCGAATCTAAGTCCAATATACTTTCACAAGCTTTTTTGTGAAAGGTTTGGAAAAACCCCTAATAAGTACATATGGGAGCATCGAATTGCGGCGGCAAAACTGGCCTTGCTTTCGGACAACGTTTCCATAGCCGACGTGGCGGAGGATTGCGGGTTTTCCACCCAATCCTACTTTAACAATAAATTTAAAGAGGCCACGGGTATGACCCCCCTTAAATACCGAAAGCATATGCTTGGTCGACTTAAACTGTAAAAAAATCTCGTATCCGACGGATACGAGATTTCTTTGTTATTTATTGAAGCAGTCGATAATTTTGCGGGTGCGGTGCATACACTCGGTAAACTCGGGGCGAAAGCCGCCTTCAAGGCTAAGACGTCCCTCGTAGCCTGATGTTTTAACTGCAGCGGCCCACTCCTCCACCGTGGGGATATCCTCCTCGTAGGGCATAGATCGGTCGGGGTTGGCGCGGGCTATGTGGAGATGACCCAGCCACTTGCCGCCTGTTCGGATAGCATCCAGAGTTTCTCCGCTTTTGTATACGTGGTAAAAATCGGCAAGGCTTTTTACGTTGGGTTTGGAAACCTTCTTTGCCAGCTCGATACCCTGGGCAACCGTATTTATGAGGTTGGTTTCCTCGGTACAAAGAGGCTCTACAACAACGGTAATTCCGTATTTAGCGGCAATATCGCCTGCAATTCCCATAACCTTTGCGAACTGATTGTAGCCCTCCTTAAAGTCGAATCCGTCGGGAATGTTTCGCGATCTACCGCTTCCGATAATGGTAACCTTTCCGCCAAGCTTTGAAATGCGTTCCATACCCTTTTCTATATAGGCGGTGATTTTTTCGAAATCTACACCCTCGCCCGTTAGACGCATATCGCCCGGAAAAAATCCGTTATAGCTTTCTGCCTTGATGTTATATTTTTCGAGGGTATTTTTTGTTTTTTCGAACTCCTCGTCTGACATAGTTACAACGCTTGCAAAGCAAAGTTCGATATAATCGTACCCTGCGTCGATTATAGTGGGGATTTTGTCGATAGTTGTGCAAACGCCAAAACGAATTTTCATATGCGAGCCTCCATATTCTGTTTTCTAAATTCAGTATATCACAATATTAAATCGTTTTTCGCGCATTTATATTGCATTTTTGCGCATATTGTTGTAAGATTAAGACATAAACGCGGTAGAGGTGAACTATGAGCGAGATATTATTTCAGTACCACGCCAAGAATTTGCACATAACCCACAAGCTGGATCCTGTTCCCGGCAGACAGAATCCTATGCACGCCCACGATGATATTGAAATCTATTATTTTATCTCGGGCGATTGCTATTATATGGTAGAAGGTACAAAATATCGACTTAAAACAGGAGATATTATGATAATGCGCCCGTTGGAAGCACACCATCTTGTTGTTTGTTCAGAAAAGGTGCCATATGAGCGAATAGTCGCAACCATTCATCCCGATCTGCTGAAAAGCATCGACCCCGACGACCAGATACTGTCAAACCTGTTTTCCCGTCCTTTAGGCACCCTCAACCGCTTCGATTCTTCGGTTTTTTCTCACACCCTATGCTCCGACATTCTTATGATGATTTCCATGCAGGGGCAAGGTATGGGACGGCTGGATTTGCTTTCCAGAATAATGCTGGTGCTTAGCGAAGCCGACAGAGCCACCAAACGCCTTAGCCCTGATCTGAGACGCGATAACACAGGTGACCTGCTGATTAGTTACGTAAACCAAAACCTGTTTAAAAACATTTCGCTTCAGCAAATAAGCGAAGCTTTTTTCCTTAGTCAATCGCAGATAAACCGCATATTCAAAAAAATCACCGGTTCATCTATTGGGCAGTATATAGCCGCAAAAAGGTTGCTGACTGCCCGCAACCGAATACGTGCAGGTGAACCTGCGGTAAGGGTAAGTGAGGAATGCGGATACAACGATTACTCTTCATTTTACCGCTCCTACTGCGCTAAATTCGGATGCACCCCACAAGATGATAAGAAGGCATAAAAAAGATGGCAGAGCCATCTTTTTTATTTTATTTTCCCTCCAATAAGCTTTGCTATTTTTACAAAAATATTTGTCTGCTCGGTGAAAATATCTGCAGGAAGGGTTTTTGCCGCCATAGTCTCAAAGCAAAGGTCTCCCTCATAGCCTATTTCTTTTATTGCTGCACAAACATCGTCCCAATCTACGCAACCTGTCATGGGCATAGTATGTATGTCTGCCCAGCCGTTATTATCGTGAATGTGGAAGCAGGCAATTTTATCCCCCATTTTGCGAATTGCGTCCCCTACAGAAATCTGGCTTTTGCAAATTTCGGCATGGCCGATGTCCATACAAATTTTGAAGTTATCGTCGTTCATTTCTTCAACAAAGCGAAGAACATCAAGAGGATAACCGATGGCAAGGCCGGTCATGGGCATATTTTCATAACAGATGATTACGCCCTGTTCTTTAGCGTATGCCAAGAGCTCGGTCATAAATTCCTTGTTCACATTCCAGGTTTTCTGCTCGTTTTCGGTACCTCTATCGTTCACTCCGTAGGGCATAATGGGATGGATAACCCAGTATTTACAGTCCAGAAGGGCGCAGGCACGAATTGAGGTTTTCATTTTTTCCATACGCTCGGCACGGTCTTCGGGGGTATTGTCCTTTACGGGCCAACGCCAAGGGCCGTGGGCCTGATATATTTTTATGCCTGCCTCGTCTGCCATAGTTTTATATTCTGCCATGGTTTTTTGCAAATCTTGGTCGCTCATATAAAAGAAGGGCTGACTATCTTTGCAGAGGTCGAAATTTGCAGAGTCTATGCCGAATTCGGCCATTTTCTTAAAGTAGTTTCCGTCTAAATGTCTGAAATCTTCTTCGCCAAAACAAATTCTCATATCATTTTCCTTCCAGATTTATATATAACTTATCTTCGCCACGATCGGTAGTATTTCCCGAAACCTTAACGTTTTCGCAGTTGACGGTGACAATGTCGTAATACGCATGGGGCAGTTCAGGGTTTTGGGGGCTTTTGCAGTTGCCTTTAAAGGTATTATTCTCGATTCGCACATCCTTAGCGGCAGAAACGTATATTGCGCTGTTGCCGTTATCGGAGAACAGGTTATCGTGAATATAGATATTTTCGTGAACACCTGCAGGATAGTCATTACCGCCTACGTCGTGGCAAGCTTTGAATACGATTGCTCCCACATTGGCACCGTTATGATAATGGGCATTATATTCAATCACATTGTTTCTTATTTCAACATTCTTACAGGGACCTACCTCATACCAGACGCGAATGTCGGGCGAGAAAAGCATTGCCGGAAGGCTCATACCGTAAATATAGCTGTTTTCGATGAGTATGTTTTCGGTCTGGAGAAGCAGGCCTCTTGCACGGGTGTTACGCAGGGTACAGCCGTCGACGTGAACCGAAGCATAATACTTTGTGTTGGCAATAACGTCGCCGTCGGCTATATTGCCCTTAAGGTCGTAATATTCGGCGCTGATTATATTCTCTACCGCTTTAACCTTAAAAGAACCTTTTCTGAGGAAGGTGGTTTTGTCGTAAACGGCAATTTCGTCTCCCTCTTCTGCCCAAAGTGGCGGAAGCTTTCTGAACTCGGCACGGTCGGGCGGGGCAAAGGCAAGGGTTTGCTTTTCAGCATCAAGTCCGTAAATCTCTCCTGCAATGCCGTGGATGTTCAGGGTATCGTCCCCCATTCCTTCCATATTGCAGTTTTTGAGGGTGAGGGTGCCGTAAAGTCCTAAAATATGTATTCCGTCGGCATTGG
>JAXJWR010000239.1:0-25033 GCA_036307905.1 Acutalibacteraceae bacterium | reverse complement strand
GATATATGCCAAGTTTAACGCCCATGTAAAGTATGTCCAAAACACCGCCATCGTGTAAAACGGCGCCAAAGTCAATGCCGTGTTCGGTAACAACCCAAAGTTCGGGATGGTAAACCCCTGCACCCGGAAGGTTAGCAAGCAGCATACCAAAAGCAATGGGTAAAAGTAAGAGAGGTTCGAATTTTTTAACAATCGCCAGATACAAAAGACCGCACGCAACGGCTATCATAACAGCGTATTTCCAACCATCAGCCTGAAAGAAGGCATAGAAACCGGAAGCTTCAAGTATGCCTATAAGAGTTTGTAAAAAAGCATCCATTATTTAATATACCTACCTTTCGTTAAAAAACTCTAGTGTTGTCTGCAACACCTGCGTTAGCCCAAGCTGAACGTCTGGAACCGTACTTCTTAACCATCTTAATTACAGGCTTTTTTCCTGAACCAGCATAGAGTGTTGAAATAGCCGCAGAAATAACGGCAACTACTTCGTCGGAAAGGCCTTCATCACTTTCTATGGTTGCGGCGACAGGAAGTTCATCATCGATAACTTCCTCATCAGTCAATGCTTTAAGTAATTCTTCACGGTGTTTATTCCTCTTTTTGTCTGCAGCCTTTTGAAGAGCTACACTAACAGTTCCAAAAAGTATGAGAACTAAAACCAAAAGAAGTAACATCGCAAAAACAAGTACAATACCTGTAATAGTTACGTTAAATCCAAGTTCAAACGTACTCATCGACTGTATTAGTTCTTTCATTATATAGACACATCCTTAGTGCATAATCTTTTATTATTATAATACATAACTATTATAAATTCAATATAATTTTCTCAAAAAATCGTTATTTTTTGGCAAAGAAAGAACCCTTCATTATTTTGAAGGGTTCTTTGTGATTATGCTTTAATTTCGTAACCACCAACAGGTCTGATTTTAAGTATGTAACAGCTTCCCTCTCCGAAAACTTTTTCAATCATAACCTTATAGTCAGCAATCAGTTCGGAAGGAATAAAGCATTGAATGGTACCAGCAAATCCACCACCATGTACACGGCAGGCTCCCCTGCCCTTCAGGAATTTTTCGGTAAGAGCCAAACCAAGGCAAAGGCCCTGCTCGTTAACAGCCGAAGTCGAATAAACGTTCTGAAGATACTTATATGAGGAATTACCCGATTCGTTGATAAGACGTAAGAATTCGCTAAAATTACCGTTTTTAAGGGCCTGCTTCTCGTCCTCTGCTCGCTGATCCTCAGCAAAGAAATGAATAGCACGCAGAACGGCACGATCACCGCATTTCTCTTTTACACCGGCAATGTTGGAGAAGAACTCATCCTGGTCAACATCACGAAGATAATCTTTATTAAAGTAGTTGCTGACGTCACGACATTCAACGGTAATATCTGCATAATCTTGAGTAAGGTTTGCGTGATTACCACCTGTATTTACAACGCAAAGAACATATCCATGGGAGGAAAGGTCAAAATCAACCTTTTCAACAACAGGCTTTGTGGGATCTTTAAAATCGATCGCTGTAAATCCGCCGAGCGCACTGGCTGACTGATCAAGAAGTCCGCAAGGCTTACCAAAATAGATACTTTCAGCCTTTTGAGAAATTTTAGCAATTTCAACAGCATCTACACGGCCGTCATTAAAGAGATAATTCATAACTGTTCCTATAAACACCTCAAAAGCAGCCGAGGAAGAAAGGCCGGAACCCTTCATAACACTGCTGGTTGTATAAGCATCGAAACCGTTAACGTTGTGGCCGTTTAACTTAAAGTTTGCACACATTCCGCGAATAAGCGCAGATGCGTGACCAAACTCAGACTTGTCAATATCCAAAGCAGAAAGTGATACCTCATCCATGGGGAAACCTTCTGACTTGATACGAACAATGCCGTCGTTATTCTTTGCAACGACACCGATAATGTCCAAATCAACGCTTCCAGCAAGTACGCGGCCGTGCTGATGATCGGTATGATTTCCGCCAACCTCGGTTCTGCCGGGAGCTGAATAAAGGAAAACTTCATTCTTGTCACCGAAAATTGATACAAATTCGTCGCAAGCTTTAATATATCTTGCTCTGGCAGCGGTTACGTCTTGATAAAGAATCGAAAAATCTTTATCAAGAGCACCGTCGGTAATGGCTTTTTTAAGTTCTACGATATTCATAAATCGCACCTCATTATTTAGAAACTATTTCGAGAGTATCACGGGCAATAAGCAGCTCTTCATTGGTAGGAATAACCCAAACCTGAACCTTAGAATCTTCGGTAGAAATCTTAATTTCTTTTCCGCTGGTATCGTTATTTTCAAGGTCAAGTGTAAAGCCTAAGAATTCAAGCATATTGCAAACATATTTTCTGGAACGGCGCTCGTTTTCACCGATACCACCGGTAAATACAATAGCATCAACACCGCCCATTGCTGCAGCATAAGAACCAACAAATTTAGCAATTTGATAGTTCTGCATTTCAAAGGCAAGCTTAGCACGCTCGTTGCCGGCTTCAGCAGCGGCAATTACATCACGGCTGTCGTTAGAAATGCCCGACACACCCAAAAGACCTGATTTCTTATTGAGAATAGTGTTCATCTCATCGGGAGAAATATCGCACTTTTTCATCAGATAGGTAAGAATCGAGGGATCAACACCGCCGGAACGGGTACCCATCATAAATCCGTCGAGAGGGGTAAGACCCATTGAAGTGTCAACGCATACACCATCTTTAATAGCAGAAATGGAGCATCCGTTGCCAAGATGACAGGTAATCATCTTAATATCTTTAAGATCCTTGCCCATAACCTCAGCACAGCGAGCGCTTACAAACCTGTGAGAGGTGCCGTGTGCGCCGTAGCGACGAATTTTATGGTCGGTATAGAATTCATAAGGAATGCCGTACATAAAGGCCTTTGCGGGCATTGTCTGATGGAATGCAGTATCAAAGGTTGCAACCTGAGGTACGTCTTTTCCGAAAACCTTTGTGCAAGCACGCATTGCGAGAGCATGAGCAGGGTTGTGGAGAGGAGCAAGCTCACCAAGATCTTCAATATCGGAAAGAACCTTGTCGTCGATAAGGACAGATTCAGCATAAAGGCTACCGCCTTGTACAACACGATGTCCGATAGCGGCAATCTCGCTAATATCGTCGATTACCTTTCCGTCGCCGGTGGTAAGTGCTTTGATAACGGCCTCAAAAGCTTCAACATGAGTGGGCATAGCAACCTTTTCAGCAAACTTTTTGTCGCCAACCTTGTGTTCAATATTACTGTTTTCGGGAACACCAATACGGTCGCAAAGTCCCTTAGCGATAAGAACCTCACCATTCATATCAATAAGCTGATACTTAAGTGAAGAACTTCCTGCGTTGATTACAAGTATTTTCATAAATCTTCTCCATTCCGTCAAAAGACAATTTATTGTTGAGTAATTAGGCTTAATGTGTTAAAATAAATACACTAAAATATATAATACTTTATATTTTACAATTTTTCAAGTTTTTTTAGAAAGAATGTGATAATTTTGCCGCTTGCCGGTATTGTAGCCGAATTTAATCCTTTGCATAACGGTCATAAATATCTGATAGATTGCGCTAAACGTGACGGAAATGACGTAGTTACAGTAATTTCCGGTAACTTCGTTCAGCGCGGAGACACTGCTGTCATACCAAAATTTAAACGAGCAGAAACTGCTCTTATTGCTGGTGCAGATATTGTGGTTGAGCTCCCCGTTCCTTGGTCAATGTCCACCGCTCAGAACTTCGCATATGGCGGCATATCACAGTTAGCTGCTATGGGCATTGAAGTGCTGTATTTTGGAAGCGAAAGCGGAGATATAAATCTAATTAAATCTGTTGCAAATCTTATTTCATCAAAAGATTTTAACGATGCTTTAAAGAGCAGATTATCCTGTGGTGAAACCTTTTCAAAGATACGTAGCGATTTGGTCAATGAAATGCTTGGCGAAGCAGCAAGTGATGTATTAAAAAAACCAAACGATACCCTTGCAACCGAATATATAATTGCGGCCAATAAACTTAACGTAGATATTACTTTTAAGGCCGTAAAGAGAATTGGTGCAGGACATAACGACAAAATAGCTACTAACTGCTTTTCCAGTTCTACGTTGATACGAGAAGCGATGCTCATGAACGATTATAACAGCTTCGCAGGGTATATTCCGGATGATGTGTTAAAAATTATAAACAACTCACCTGTTTCCGATATACGAAAACTTGACGTTGCAATAATATCTCGACTTAAGCAGCTAACAGCTGATGAAATTTCAAATTTACCGGATATAAGCGAAGGACTTGATGTACTTATTTACGAAAGCATCAGATCTTCGCACAGCGTTGATTCATTACTTGAAAAAATAAAATCAAAAAGGTACACCCTTGCCAGAATCAGAAGAATTCTGCTCTGCGGATTTCTTGGAATTGATAGTGGCTTCTTTTTAAAAAGACCGCCCTATGTTCGAGTACTTGGTTTCAATAAAAACGGTGAAAAATATCTTTCTTGTAACGCTGGAGAAATACCTCTTGTTACTAAAGTTTCACAAATAAGAGACGTAAACGAATTTGCAATCCGCGTATTCAATGCAGAATGCAGTTTTAACCTGCAGTACGAGCTTTCTCTTAACAACCACGAAAAATACACCGATGAACTAACTCAAAGAATCATAAAAAAATAAAAGACGCACGCGTCTTTTATTTTTTATAGAAATCCACGATATTTTGCGCAGTTTTTGCTGAAACACCAATTGAAATCAACTCTTCAAAAGATGCGGTGGATACTCTTTTAACACTTTTAAAAGATTTCATAAGTTTTTTAATCGTTGCCGGTCCTACACCTTTAATTTTTGCAAGTTCAAGCTGAAGGGTTGACTTTTTCATTCTCTGTCGATGGTAAGAAATTGCAACCCTGTGAACCTCGTCTTGTATGGTAGTAACAAGAGTGTACGCTTTGCGATTTGATTTGATTTGTATATCAGCTCCACCTGCTGTTATTGCTCTGGTTTTGTGTTTTGAGTCTTTGACCATACCAAAAAGAGCAATATCTAACCCAAATTTATCAATAACAGGTCTTACTGCTGAAAGCTGACCTTTACCGCCATCTAAAAGAATAAGATCGGGTAGTTCTTTAAAACTTTCGTCTTCTCCCCTTCTGAATTCTTCAAAACGGCGCTCTAAAATCTCGCAAAGAGACCTAAAATCATCCTGACCGATAAAGCTTTTAATCTTAAATTTACGGTACAAAGACTTAATGGGACGTCCGTCAATAAATACGACCATAGAGCCAACGTTTTCGCTTCCTGCCGTATTAGAAATATCATAAGATTCAATACGTTTAGGAACCTTGCTAAGACCAAGCAGTTCGGCAAGCTCGTTTTGTGCCGCCGTTTCCCTGCCGTTACGCTCAATTTTATCGGAAAGAGCCTGCACGGCATTAGAGGTACACATCTGAACAAGCTGTTTTTGAACACCTTTTTGTGGTACTGATATTTTTACCTGACGACCCTTTTTATCGCTTAACCAGCGAGCAATCAATTCCTTATCGGTAAAATCGAAATCAACAACAATTTCGGGCGGAATATCGCCTGCGGATTCATAGTAAACTTGCAAAAACTCGGCATAACTGTCCTGCTTGTTAAATCCATCTATAAAATAGTGCTTAATATCGGATAAATGTCCGCCAATATATATGATAACCGTAACGCATGACAGTTCGCCCGACATAACCGAAGCAATAACATCTTGTCTGCTATGACCTGATACAATTACCTTTTGCTTTTCTCTACTCTTTTCGATTGCGGCTATTCTGTCGCGTAGTCTTGCAGCGTCTTCAAATTCGAAATTTTCGGCCGCACGATTCATCTTATCCTTAAGATTTTGCAACTCCGAATCGGCAACTCCGCCGTTTATGATGTACTCCTTTGCAGCACGAACGGTTTCAATATAATCGCTGTGAGAAGTATTGCCTTTACAGGGTGCTGAGCATAAGCCAATATGATAGTTTAAACAGGGCTTAGTAGGTTTATCAAAACTTCTGTTGCAGTTAGGGAGTTTAAAGACCTTAAGTGCCTCGTCGACAGTGTTTTTAACTACGTATCCCGAATAATACGGACCTAAGTATTCGCTCTTATCCCGATTTTTACTTTTTACTGCCTCAATTTTAGGCCAGCGATCATCTGAAATACGGATATAATGGTATCCTTTATCGTCTTTAAGAAGAATATTATACTTCGGTTGATATTGCTTTATCAGTGAATTTTCAAGCATCAGCGCTTCGTATTCAGAATCGCAAATAATGGTTTCAAAGTTTTCTACATTCTCAACCATTTTAATTACTTTAGCAGAATGATTAGCATGGCTTCCGAAATACTGTGTAACACGATTTTTAAGTGCTTTTGCCTTACCAACGTATATTACCTCTCCCCGCTTGTTTTTCATAATATAAACACCGGGAGAAAGAGGCAATTTATTTGCCTGTTCTTTAAGCGATTTAAGTCTGTCCATACTATCACCCACCTTTTCTTTACCTTTTCTTAATTTTATACCCAAACAAATAACAATGCAAGTATTGATTTTTATCGTCTTTTAAAATATAATTGTAACGGTGATTAAATTGAAGATAATTTGTTCTGCAATAGTTTTTGTTTTGGTATTTTTAATGATCGTTTCCCCTGTTAAAACCAAAACCTACACAACAGAGTTCGACAAACCCGTAATCGTATATCCCGACGAAGAAACAGCATACACAATTAACGGATATAAAGACGTTAACAAGGTTCAGAGCAATAGTTCCGAAAATTCAGACCAACAAGTAAGCTCTTCGGTCAGCAGTACAGACAAGTATAACGGAAAATATCTCGGAAATAAGAATACAAAAACATTTCATACAACCAACTGCCGCTACATTAAGAAAACCAAAGAAGAAAACGTGAGAATCTTTGAAAATCTGGACGAAGCTACGGCAGAAGGCTATAAATCGTGTTCCGTGTGCATAAAATAACGCTTTTTATGAATTGACAAATAAATAGTTATTTTATATAATATAGAGAAAATTAGAAAGAAAAAGGAAGTTTTTTAGATGGGACTTACATTAACTGAAAAAATTCTTAAAACTCACCTTGTAGACGGCGAGTTTGTTAAGGGAAGCGAAATTGGTATTAAAATAGACCAAACCCTTACACAGGACGCTACAGGAACAATGGCCTATCTTGAGTTTGAAGCAATGGGTATTCCCCGTGTTCAAACCGAGCGCTCTGTAGCTTATATCGACCACAACACACTCCAGTCCGGCTTTGAAAATGCAGATGACCACAGGTTTATCGGATCTGTTGCCAAAAAGCACGGAATTTACTTTTCACGCCCCGGTAACGGAATTTGCCATCAGGTTCATCTTGAACGTTACGGCATTCCCGGAAAAACTCTTATCGGTTCCGACAGCCATACTCCCACCGGTGGCGGTATTGGTATGATTGCAATCGGCGCAGGTGGACTCGACGTAGCCGTAGCAATGGGTGGCGGAGCTTATTATATCACCTATCCTAAGGTAGTTAAGGTCGAGCTTATCGGCAAACTTTCCCCCTGGGTTGCAGCCAAAGACGTTATTCTTGAGGTTCTCAGAATTATGTCGGTTAAAGGCGGTGTTGGTAAGGTTATCGAATATTGTGGCGAAGGCGTAAAAACTCTTTCTGTTCCCGAACGTGCCACCATAACAAATATGGGTGCAGAACTGGGCGCTACAACCTCTATATTCCCCTCGGACGAAATTACTAAAGAATTCCTTAAAGCTCAGCAGCGAGAAGAAGTTTGGACCGAGCTTAAGGCTGATGACGATGCAGTATACGACGAGCATATTGTTATTGACCTTTCAAAACTTGCACCTATGGTTGCTTGCCCCCATTCTCCCGATAACGTTAAAAGCGTTACCGAGCTTGGCAAACTTAAGATAGATCAAGTATGCATCGGTTCTTGCACAAACTCCTCACTTCTTGATATGACAAAGGTTGCATACATACTTAAAGGCAAGACGGTCGATCCCTCGGTTTCTCTCGCAATCGCTCCCGGTTCTAAGCAGGTTCTTAATATGATTGCTAAGAACGGTATGCTCTCCGATATGATTGATGCAGGTGCCCGTATTCTTGAAAGTGCTTGTGGTCCATGCATTGGTATGGGTCAGTCGCCCAACTCTAAGGGTGTCTCTCTTAGAACCTTCAACAGAAACTTTGAAGGACGCTCCGGAACAAAAGATGGTCAGATTTATCTGGTATCTCCCGAGGTTGCTGCCGCATCTGCAATTACCGGATATCTTACCGATCCCAGAGAGCTAGGCATTATGCCTGATTTTCAACTTCCCGCAGAGTTCGAGATTAACGACAATATGGTTGTTGCTCCCGCACCTGTGGAGGAAATGGACAAGGTTGAGGTGCTTAGAGGTCCCAACATTAAGCCATTCCCCACAACCAAACCCCTCGACAACACCATTGAATGTGAGTGTTCTCTTAAGGTTGGTGACAATATTACTACCGACCATATTATGCCCGCAGGAGCTAAGATACTTCCCCTTCGCTCGAACATTCCCGCTATTTCAAAGCATTGCTTTACGGTTTGCGATGAAGAGTTTCCCGCTCGTGCAGAAGCTCTCGGTTCCAGCATAATCGTTGGCGGAGCTAACTATGGTCAAGGTTCTTCCCGTGAACATGCTGCACTCGCTCCCCTCCATCTTGGTGTAAAAGCTGTTCTGGTTAAATCGTTCGCCAGAATTCATAGAGCCAACCTAATAAATGCAGGTATTCTCCCCCTTACATTTGTAAACGAGGATGATTACAACTGCATCTCGCTTGGCGATAAGCTTTCTGTTAACGGAATTATTGAGGATATCAAAAACGGAAATGAACTTACCGTCAAGAATCTTACAAACGGTAAAGAAATCAAGGTAACCTGCGAACTTTCAGAGCGTGCAAAGGAAATCGTCCTTGCAGGCGGACTTCTCAGCTATACCAAAGAAAAATTAAGCAAATAAGGAGAAAATCATGGCCGACAAAATTCAAATGACAACCCCTCTCGTCGAAATGGACGGAGACGAAATGACCAGAATCATCTGGAAAATGATTAAGGATATTCTCATTCATCCTTATATCGACCTTAAATCGGAATACTACGACCTTGGGCTGGAATACAGAAATGAAACCGACGACAAAGTAACGGTTGACTCTGCCGAAGCTACAAAGAAATACGGTGTTGCCGTTAAGTGTGCTACCATTACTCCTAACGCCGCTCGTATGACCGAATACAACCTTAAGGAAATGTGGAAGTCCCCCAACGGAACCATCCGTGCAATTCTAGACGGCACCGTGTTTAGAACTCCTATTATCGTTAAGGGAATCGAACCCTATATCCCCACCTGGACAAAACCTATTACCATTGCACGTCACGCATACGGTGATATATATAAGAACACCGAAATGCAGGTTTCTAAGGGCTCCAAATGTGAACTTGTGGCAACCGACAAGGATGGCAACGAAACCAGAAAACTTATATACGATTTTGCTGACAGCGACGGAATTATTCAGGGTGTCCACAATAAAGACACTTCTATTGCATCCTTTGCAAGATGCTGCTTCAACTATGCTCTTGATACCAAACAGGATATCTGGTTTGCTTCCAAAGACACCATTTCCAAACAGTACGACCATCACTTTAAGGACGTATTTGCTGAAATCTTCGAGGCAGAGTATAAAGAAAAATTTGAAGCTGCTGGAATCGAATATTTCTACACCCTTATCGACGATGCAGTTGCACGTGTTATACGTTCTGAAGGCGGATATATTTGGGCCTGCAAGAACTACGACGGAGACGTTATGTCTGATATGGTGGCTACAGCTTACGGATCGCTCGCTATGATGACCTCTGTACTTGTTTCTCCCGAAGGTATATACGAATATGAAGCCGCCCACGGAACCGTTCAGAGACACTATTACAAGCACCTGAAGGGCGAAGAGACCTCTACCAACAGCGTAGCTACCCTTTTTGCATGGACAGGAGCGCTTCGCAAACGTGGCGAACTTGATGAGCTTCCCGAGCTTATGGCATTTGCAGACAAACTGGAAGCCGCAACCATTAAAACTATTGAAGACGGTGTTATGACCGGTGACCTCTATATGCTTTCAAAGCTGGAAAACAAACGTAAAGTAAATACCGAGGACTTCCTTGTTGAAGTAAACAATCGTCTTAAAGAAATGCTGTAATTAAAAAAACCGATGTATCAAACGATACATCGGTTTTAATTTTATCTGTCTTCGAGTTTTACGTAAGGGCGTTCGGGTTGAACGCTCAAGTATGCGGGTCGTATAATCTTACTGGAGTTAACAAGTTCCTCAATGCGGTGAGCACTCCAACCGGCGATACGAGCAATCGCAAAAATAGGTGTATAAAGTTCCTGGGGAAGATCAAGCATAGAATAAACAAATCCACTGTAAAAGTCGATGTTTGCACTAACTTTTTTCTGCATCTGTTTATGCTCTGCAACTACCTCGGGAGCAAGACGATGGATGTTTGAATAGAGAACAAACTCCTTCTTTCTGCCCTTTTCTTCCGCAAGCTTTTCTACAAAGTTTTTAAAGATGTTACAGCGGGGGTCGGAAACGGTATATACGGCGTGACCGATACCATAAATAAGGCCCGATTTATCAAACGCTTCCTTGTTAAGCATACGCTTGAGATAATCGCGAATTTCTTCCTCATCGGTCCAATCGCGGATTTCCTTTTTCATAGCATCAAACATCTGGCAAACCTTTATGTTTGCACCGCCGTGCTTAGGTCCTTTAAGGGAACAAAGAGACGCTGCGATGGCAGAATAGGTATCAGTACCCGAGGATGTTACAACTCGATCGGTAAAGGTAGAGTTGTTACCTCCGCCATGCTCTGCGTGGAGAACAAGAGCAAGGTCAAGAATTTTAGCCTCAAGCTCGGTGTACTTGTTATCGGGGCGAAGCATACTGAGAATGTTTTCTGCAGTAGAAAGCTTAGGATTGGGATTATGAATAACAAGCGGCTTACCCTTTCTGAAATGAATATATGCGTGATAGGCATATATAGCTAAAAGCGGGAAGGTGGAAATAAGCCTGATAGATTGCTTCAGTACGTTGGGTATGGAAGTATCGTTAGCCAAATCGTCGTATGAATAAAGTGTAAGAACACTTCTTGCAAGAGAGTTCATAATATCGCCGTTAGATGCCTTCATTATAACATCTCGTGCAAAATTTCTGGGCAATTCCCTATTGTTTGCAATAAGTTTATTAAATTCTACAAGCTGGTTTTTGTCGGGAAGTTCGCCAAATAAAAGCAAATAAACAGTTTCCTCAAATCCAAAGCGATTCTCCGAAAGAAAACCGTCAACAAGCTCGTTAATATCGATACCACGATAATAGAGCTCACCATCGATAGGTGTGAGGACGCCGTCGATTTCGCGAGAAGAGTAGCTGGTAGATATTTCGGTAAGACCTGTAAGAACACCCTTACCCTTTGCATCACGCAGGCCTCTGTTTACCTTATTCTGAACAAAAAGCTCCGGTGGTATTTTATCGTTTTGAGAGCATAGTTTAGAAAGCTCTTGTATTTCGGGTGTAATCGCAGAAAACTTTTTATGTGACATTATTATCTCCTAATTATGCTATAAACATTATTTCATAATATTATAACCTATTCTATACAATTTTGTCAATATTTATGAAATAAAAAAGACCTGCTTTGCAGGTCTTTTTTGGTGATCTATCGGAGATTCGAACTCCGGACACCTTGATTAAAAGTCAAGTGCTCTGCCGGCTGAGCTAATAGATCGAATTCGCAACGTTGATATTATATCAACACAGGCAATAAATGTCAAGCATTTTTTCGAGGAAGTTCAAAATATTTTGAACTTCCTCGAAATATATTATCTAACGACAATATTTACCAGTTTTTTAGGAACGTAGAGCTCCTTAACAATGGTTTTTCCTTCTATTTCAGATGCGATAGCAGCTTCGCCTTTTACAAGAGAAATTGCATCATCAGCAGAAATATCGGCAGGAATATTAAGTCTTGCTTTAATTTTTCCGTTAATTTGTGCAACAATTTCGACAGATGCTTCTACACATTTTGCCTCGTCGTAATCGGGCCACTTGGTCTGATTGAGCATACCCTCATAACCACAGGATACCCAGAGTTCCTCGGAAATATGCGGTGCAAAGGGATTTAACAGTATAAGGAGTGTTTTCATTTCGGCCTTGTTAATTCTGCCGATAGCAGAAATATCGTTAAGAAGCGCCATAAGAGTTGCTATGGCGGTATTCATCTTAAGACCTTCAATATCCTCGGAAACCTTTTTAACGGCCTTATGGAAAGCAGTTTCAAGTTCCTTAGAGTATTTACTACCCTCAACTAATATATTGGTAAGACCCCAAATACGGTCGAGGAAACGCTTACAACCCTTAATAGAATCAGATTTCCATGGAGCGGCCTTTTCAAAGTCTCCTATAAACATCTCATAAAGTCTCATGGTATCGGCGCCGTAATCACGAACTATATCATCGGGATTAACAACGTTACCTCTAGACTTAGACATCTTTTCACCGTTTTCACCCAGAATCATACCGTGGCTTGTACGCTTGGCATAAGGCTCAGCGGTAGGTACAACGCCAATGTCATAAAGGAATTTATGCCAAAAGCGGCTGTAAAGCAAATGAAGGGTAGTATGCTCCATACCGCCGTTGTACCAATCGACGTTCATCCAGTATTCGAGAGCTTCCTTAGATGCAAGCTCCTTATCGTTGTGAGGATCGCAGTAACGGAGGAAATACCAGGAGGAGCCTGCCCACTGAGGCATTGTATCGGTCTCACGGAGAGCTTTACCACCGCACTTAGGACACGAAGTATTTATCCAATCGGTCATTTTTGCAAGAGGAGATTCGCCGTTATCGGTAGGCTCATAAGAATCTACCATAGGCAGAATTAGTGGAAGTTCACTTTCAGGGAGAGGTACATAACCACACTTCTCACAATGAACTATCGGAATGGGTTCACCCCAATAACGCTGACGGGAGAAAACCCAGTCGCGAAGCTTATAATTAACCTTAAGATTGCCAAGATTGCGCTGAGAGAGCCAGTCGGTGATTGCCTTTTTAGCCTGTTCAACAGTCATTCCGTCAAGGAATCCGGAATTCACCATAATACCTGTTTCACAATCGGTATATGCTTCCTCTTCGGGGTTTCCGCCTGCAACCACTTCGATAATGGGAAGATCAAATTTCTTAGCAAATTCCCAGTCGCGGGTATCGTGAGCAGGTACAGCCATAATCGCACCTGTACCGTAAGAAATGAGAACGTAATCTGAGATAAAGATAGGAATCTCTTTACCGTTTACAGGATTTATTGCCATAACACCGTCAAGCTTTACTCCGGTTTTATCCTTTGCAAGCTCGGTACGCTCAAAATCGGATTTCTTTGCAGCGGCAGCCTGATATGCCTTGATTTCGTCTAAATTATTGAGTTTATCGGCCCATACTTCAAGCATAGGATGCTCGGGCGACATAACCATATATGTAGCACCGAAAAGTGTATCAGCTCTAGTAGAGAAAACCTCAAGTATGTCCCCTGCTGTTGTGCTGAATTTAATCTGAGTACCGGTAGAACGACCAATCCAGTTTCTCTGCTGAACCTTTACTCTGTCGATAAAATCAACCGTATCAAGTCCTTCAAGAAGCTTCTCTGCATAGTCGGTGATTTTAAGCATCCACTGGCTCTTCTCTTTGCGGAGCACTTCACTTCCGCAACGTTCGCACACACCGTTTACAACCTCTTCGTTTGCAAGCACGCACTTACAGGAGGTACACCAGTTTACGGGCATTTTCTTTTTATAAGCAAGACCTTTTTCAAACAGTTTAAGGAATATCCACTGGGTCCACTTATAATAAGAAGGATCGGTTGTGTTAATCTCGGCATCCCAGTTGAAAGAGAAGCCTAAGCTCTTAAGCTGCTTTTTGAAGTTTGCAATATTGTTTTTAGTAACAATTTCGGGATGAATATGATTCTTTATTGCAAAGTTTTCGGTAGGAAGGCCAAAGGCATCCCATCCCATAGGATAGAGCACGTTAAAACCTTCAAGACGCTTCTTACGTGCAACTATATCAAGAGCGGTATAGGATCTGGGGTGACCAACGTGAAGTCCCTGTCCCGAAGGATACGGAAACTCTACCAGTCCGAAGAACTTGGGAAGAGTATAGTCCTTCTTTGTGGCGAAGGTTTGCTCTTTATCCCATATATCCTGCCACTTTTTTTCGATTTCAGTATAATTATATTTCACTTTTATTCCTCCCTGGCGGATGTTAATATATTATCTAAATTGATTTTATTGCCGTCATCCCACATACGGTCGAGATTGTAATATTCTCTAGTATCTTTAGTAAATACATGGATAACAACACCACAGTAATCGAGAAGTATCCATCCAGTGGCCTTTCCCTCGATATGATCAGGCTCAAATCCGGCTTCGCTAAGTTTTTCCTCAACAGTATCAGCCAATGCCTTTACGTGGGTGCTTGAGGTAGCAGTTGCGATAATAAAGTACTCTGCAATAACGGTAAGTTCCCCTACCTCGATAGCAGAAATATTCATTGCCTTTTTATCATTAAGTGCATTTACAGCAATTTCAATTATTTTCTCAGTTTTCAATTCTTTACTCCTCTAACCAATTTTATTTTTGACTTCTTTATAAGCAAGTGCAGTATCGGGATGCACGGTAAATCCCTTGCTTTCAAGGTCGTTTACGGTATATTCAAGAGCATAAAGCAAAGCCTTATCCATATCTATATTAACGAGTTTCCTCATAACATCGACGTCATCATAATTTCTGTCTGCCGACGTATAATCAGCAAGATAAATAATCTTTTCAAGATGAGACATATGTTCTTTTGCGGTAGTATGATAACGAATAGACGAAACAATCTCTTCGTCGCTTATCTGCAATAATTTTTTTACGTATGCAGCACCTGTAATGGCGTGCCACAATTTCATTGAATTCTGCTCTACATCGCTGAGTATTATATCAAACATTTTAATAATCTTCAAGTGTTCTTCGCGAGAAAAATTCTTGGTAATATCATGGAGTAGACCGGCAAGATATGCCCTGTCGCAATCTCCGCCGTAAAGCTTGGTAAGTCGCACAGCTTCGTCGGCAACACAGAGTGAATGATTATATCTAAAATCATCAAGAAATCCGCGAATTATTTCTTTATATTTCTGAAATTTCATTACATTTCACCATAAAGACCTTTTTGCTTAATATAACCGTATACTTCATCGCTTATAAGACCCTCCACCGATTCGCCGCACGCTATTTTATCACGAACAAGGGTTGAAGATACGTCTGCAACGTCCATATCAATGACAATCAGTTCAGCACCGAGTGATTTAAGCTTGTCTACCCAACAAATATAAAGCTCACGTTCTGTGTCGTTACGAAAAAAAGTGATTATCGTAGCGTTATTCAGTATGGTCAAATAGTCCTTCCATTTATCGAAAGTGACCAGCATATCTGCGCCGACAGTTATGGCAATTTTGTTGTTAGGATATTGTTTTTTCAGTGATAAAACAGTGTCGACTGTGTAGCTTTTGCCTTCACGGGCAAGTTCAATATTGCTGATAATCACCTTCTCTTTACCGCAAGATGCTAGTCTGCACATTTCCAGACGATCTTCTTCATTTGCAAGGTAACTAACAGTTTTATGCGGAGGGATTTTCGTAGGAATAAGGATTACCTTATCAATAAAATCCAAATCGCACAAACAGTTCAGCATATCAATATGGCCTTGGTGGATGGGGTTAAAAGTTCCACCGAATACAGCAATCATACCCATATTATTTTACAAGCTGAATAGACTTATTCTCTTTGCTCTCCTTATAGAGGACAAAGCGATAGCCGATAACCTGAACGACGTCCGCATTTACCTTTTCGGCAATAAAATCTGCAGCTTCACGAGAGGTTACGGGTGATGTTTCCAGTACGCGAAGCTTTATAAGTTCACGTGCTTCAAGTGCATCTGCAACCTGCTTTATAAGCTGGTCGTTAATACCGCCTTTACCGACCTGAAATATGGTCTCCATAGTATTTGCAAGACCTCTGAGCTGTGCTCTTTGTCTGGAATTAAGCATATTTATACCTCTTTCATATATTCTCCGATAATCTCGGAAAACTTAGTAAGTGCTCTGCCACGATGGCTAACAGAATCCTTTTCAGCATCGTTTAGTGTGCCAAAACAACCAATTTCGGAAATAAAAAGGGGATCATATCCAAAACCGTTATTACCGATTTTTTCAGTTGCAATATGTCCGTGACACTCGCCTGTTACGTACAATCTGCGGCCATCGGGAAAAACGCAAGCAATACAGCAAACAAATTTAGCTGTTCGTTTTTCGTGCTCGACGCCATTTAGAAGCGAAAGCAATTTCTGATTATTTTTGTTGTTGTCTACAGGTTCACCTGCAAATCTTGCAGAGTAGATGCCGGGTTCACCATTAAGATAATCAACACAAAGACCGGAATCGTCAGCAATGGAGGGCAGGCCAAGTGCATTTACAGCAGCCTCTGCTTTAATAAAGGCATTTTCTTCAAAGGTTGTGCCGGTTTCCTCTACGTCGTCAATAGGAGTATCTAAATCAGCTTCTGATATAATCTCTACCCCCAGCGGAGACAAAATACGGCTAAATTCTGCAATTTTATGTTTGTTTTTACTAGCCAAGAAAAATTTCATAAGCTATATTACTCCTCAAATAAGGCATCTATAAACATTTTATTATCGAACGGTCTGAGATCGTCGATTTGTTCACCGACACCTATATATTTTACGGGAATGTTAAGGTCGTTACTGATAGATATAACAACACCGCCTTTAGCAGTACCGTCAAGTTTGGTGAGCACTATTCCCGTAAGATCTGTAACCGAGCTAAACTGCTTTGCCTGATTTACAGCATTCTGACCTGTAGTAGCATCCAGCACCAATAATGCTTCAATACTTGCATCGGGCAGCTCGCGACCAATTACACGATACATTTTCGCAAGCTCGTCCATAAGGTTCTTCTTGTTATGAAGTCGACCTGCAGTATCGCATATAAGAACGTCAGCGCCCTTTGCCTTTGCCGATGCAATAGCATCAAATATAACAGAAGCCGGATCGGTACCGGGAACGTTTTTAACAAGATGTACATCGGCACGATCGGCCCAAAGGGCCAGCTGATCTATTGCAGCTGCTCTGAAGGTATCGGCAGCAGCGAGCATTACGTTTTTACCCTCTGCTTTGAGCTGAGCTGAAAGTTTGCCGATGGTTGTGGTTTTACCCACACCGTTTACTCCGATTACCATTATTACAGAAGGCTTTGTATCAAGTTTTAAAGATGTGTCTCCTTCGGTCATCTCATAAAGGATTTCTTTAAGAAGAACCACAATTCTTGAAGGATCGGTTTCTCTGTTTTCTTTGATCCTAGCGCGCAGTCTCTCACATACATCCGAAGCGGTATTAACACCAATATCCGAGGTTATGAGTATCTCTTCAAGTTCCTCTATAAGGTCTTCGTCAATTTTTGTAAAGGAACTGATAACGCTGTTGACCGAATCAAGAAGAGCGTTTCTGGTCTTTGAAAGGCCTTGTTTAATTTTATCAAAAAAGCCCATATATTATCTCCTGTTTTCAAGTTTTAACTGCTTTTCTAGTTCGGCTACGTTAAGCTCGAGCAGTTTGGAAATACCCTTTTCCTGCATTGTTACGCCATAAAGCATATCTGCAGCCTCCATCGTGCCGCGACGGTGAGTAATACAAATAAACTGTGTAGAAAACTCAGATTTACTCATATAGTCTGCAAAGCGGTCAACGTTAATATCGTCGAGAGCAGTATCTACCTCGTCGAGGAAACAGAATGGCGGAGCATTTACCCTCATAATAGCAAAGTATATTGCTAAAGCAATGAGAGCTTTCTCACCACCTGAAAGGCCATCAAGACTGGGCACGTTTTTACCGGGCAGTTTGGCAACAATATCAATTCCGCTTTCAAGCACGTTATCGGGATCAGTTAGAACAAGCTTTGCAGTTCCGCCGCCAAACAAATCGGCAAAGGTTTTAGAGAAGTTTTCGCCAATCTTGTTAAAGCCAATAATAAAGAGCTCCTTCATTTGGTCGGTAAGCTGATTGATTAGCTTATGCAGCTCATCCTTGGCCTTTTGAACGTCGGCAATCTGCTCCTTCATAAAGGTGTAGCGTTCGTTAACCTCTTTGTACTCTTCGATGGCCGAAACGTTTACGTTGCCAAGTCCTCTGATTTTTGACTTGATTTCGACCAGGGTTTTCTTGGCTTCAGCAGGATTTTCAATTCGTATACCGGTAGCTTCAGCCTCTGTTTTTGTGAGTTGATACTCATCGAAGAGCTGTCTTATTACCTCGTCACATTCTTTGACCATATTCTCTCTGCGCTCGGTCATACGGGCAAGATCGCCGCTGATCTTTTCGCGCTGAAGGGTAAGCTCCTTCTCACCTGCTCTGATTTCAACGGTAGATTTTTCAATCTCATCTCTGCGCTCTGTGAAGGAAATTATTTCGGCTTCAAATTCCTTACAGGAACTTCGCAGAGCTGTAATATTATCATTAACAGACTGAATTGAAGCCTTGATTTCATCGTTTTTGCAGTTAAGCTCGGCAATTTCTTGATTTATTGCCTCAATACGCTCTGCTCTGTTGCTATCACTAATTTCAAGCGAAACTGCAGCGGCAATAAGATTTTCTACATCCTTCTCGGTTTCGATTATCTTAAGCTTAATTTCTGTAATTTCCGCAGTAATAGCATCGCGCTCAGCGGAAATGTTATCCCTACCACCGGATAACTCGGTAATTTTAGCTTCAATTTCATTCTTCTCGAGTTCGAGTTCTTCAATTAGCTTATCCGAGGACTCAATAATAAGTTTAAGTCCGTTTATCTTTTCTTCGGAAGCACGCAATTCTTCGCTGAGCATATTTATCTGATTTTGGGATGCATCGCGAAGCTCGCCAACGCGCTTAAGCTCACCTAATGCGCGTATTTTATCCTCGGCAAGAGATTTAAGCACATCTTCCGAAGATCGAATTTGTGCTTCACATTTGGAAAGTTCAGACAACGAGTTATTATATGCATCGGCAGCATCTTTTTCCTTATTTAAAAGAGAATCTATTTCTCCCTTAAGACGCTCAATATCAGCTCCTCTGGAAAGAAGTCCTGCATTTTTAATAAGAGAACCACCTGTAATTGATCCTCCTGCATTTATAACCTGTCCGTCGAGAGATACAACCTTAAAACGGTTTTTAAACTTTTTAGAAATGGAAATAGCACTGTCAATATCTTCAACAACAACGGTCCCGCCAAGAAGATATTTAACAATCTCACTAATCTTGGAATCGCATTTAACAAGGTCACTTGCAATACCCACATATCCATATTCGTCTTCAAATCCTGATTCTTTAAACTCTCTAGATTTTACGGAAGAAATTGGAAGGAATGTTGCTCGTCCGGAGGACGTTTTCTTAAGCATTTCAATGGCGTATTTCGCTGTTCCTTCATTGTCAACGACTATGTTCTGAGCCGCATTTCCAAGGGCAGTTTCAATAGCAACCGCATACTCCTTGTCAACCGTTAAAAGTCTGAGAATCGGGCCTAAAACTCCACGAATATGGCCGTTTTCGCTTTCCTTCATTACGGTTTTAACCGAATGATTAAAGCCTTCCATATTCTTTTCCAGATCTTCAAGTATTTGGACTTTATGCTTTTTAGCCTCGGTTTCAAGACGTATTTTATCAAGCTTTTCCTTATTAGAATCAGCAGACTCCTTGCGGTTTTCAAGGCGCAGTCGATAACCCTTTAAGGAATTCTCGTACGAAAGAATATCTTCCTCTACTTTATCAAGAAGTGCATTAACTTCAGCAAACTCTTTCTCAAGCTCGATACATTCAGATGTGTGCTTTTCTATAAGGTTATTTATAACAATCTTCCTGGCAAGAAGCTCATCAACGGTAGCAGAAGAACTCATTGCCTCTACCCTTGCATCCGAAATACGGGTAGTAATGCCGTTAAGCAACAAGACGTCAGACTCTATCTTTCTGGAAAGGCTATCGCTGCTTAAAAGAAGGTCGGAAAGTTTCTTTTCAGTGTCGGCAAGTTTATTACGAAGTGCCTCAATTTCTATCTTTTTAACGTCGGCTTCAGCGCGTTTGTTTGCAATTTCTTGTGCGCTTGTTTCGGAGGACGAATTTATTTCTTCAATTTCGCCTAAAAGACGCTTAATGGACTCTTCGTTGTGAAGAATATCATTATTAAGAACCGAAATATCGCCCAAAAGTTTGGCTACACTTTCGTTATAGGTTGAAATACGCTTTCTTCTCTCGTCGATTTCTGCAGTAAAACGGGCAAAATCAGCCGAACATTTTTCGGAAAGTTCATCAAATCCTAGAAGTTTGTCTTCGATTTCTTTATAGTGAGCTTGGGCAATAGCTATCTTGTCATCCTGAACGCGAAGATTATTCTTGGAATTATCCAAAACGTTAAGCCAAAGACCAATTTCTAGTTCACGCTTAGAGGCAGCAAGTTCCAAAAAGCGTTCTGCCTTTTTACTCTGTTCAGAAAGAGGACCAATTCTGTCTTCAAGCTCCTTCATAATGTCAAGAAGGCGCACAAGATTATCCTCTGCAGAAGCAAGTTTTCTTTCTGCATCGGTTTTTCTATATCTATATCTGGAAATTCCGGAGGCCTCTTCAAATATATCGCGGCGCTCCTGAGATTTAGAACTTATTATACTGTCAATCTTACCTTGGCCGATCATCGAATAACCGTCACGACCAAGTCCTGTATCCATAAATAATTCGTGAACGTCTTTTAAACGAACGATATTTCCATTAATAAGATATTCGCTATCGTGGGAGCGGTAATACCTTCTGGTAACCGAAACAAAATCGTTATCAAAATTAAGCTCTCGATCTGCATTATCAATGTTTAGAGTAACTTCACAAAAACCGTGTGGCTTTCGATCGGCAGTACCGCCGAAAATTACGTCCTCCATTGACTGTCCGCGCAGACTTTTTGTAGACTGCTCACCCAAAACCCATCTAACAGCATCAGAAATATTACTTTTACCGCTACCGTTAGGTCCGACAACGGCTGTAACTCCCCTGCCAAACTTAAGTACGGTTTTGTCGGCAAAGGATTTAAATCCCTGAATCTGAATTGAGGTCAAGAGCATACTATTTCACTTCCTTAACAATAAAATTTAAAGGATTTATTCCATCTTGTGTTTTAAAAACTATTTCTATGTTTTTGCTTAAAAAATAATCAATATTGGCCTTCTTTTGTCCAATAGCCTTAGAAAGAGCTTTCGGAGATACCAACACCTCATAACTATGACCGGATATGAGCTGTTTTTCAAGCTTATTTCTAAACTGCATAGAATCACAAAGCTCGCGAAAAGCAGGATGCCACGGTCCTGCTACGTAAGCAGATTCGTCTATTGAATGCAAACCGATACGTATAACCTTAATGCCGTTTGACACAAACATATCATCAAGAAGTGCAGCCAATTTAACCGCACTTTCAATGTCAGCGGGTTTATATTCACCACTAACAAAACGCTGTTCAAGTTCGGTGTTTTTGAGAATAATCGTTGGATAAATTCTTACAGTATTAGGCTTTAATTCAATTAGTCGCTCGGCGGTGATAATATCAAGCTCATCGCTACTGGTATAGAGTCCCGTCATCATCTGGAGGCCAAGTTCGAAACCATATGATTTAACTTGGTTTGATGCATTTACAACGTCTTCAGCTCTGTGACCCCTGTTATTTGAAACGAGTACCGAATCAACCATACTTTGAGCGCCCAACTCAATAGCGGTAACACCGTATTTTTTGAGTATATCAAGAATTTCAGCGTCAATACAGTCGGGCCTGGTAGAAACTCGTATTCCTGAAACCACACCATTAGCAACATATGAATATGCACATTCAAGCAGTTCTATCATATAGTTACGGTCAATTGCTGTAAAACTACCGCCAAAAAAAGCAATTTCGGCCGCCTTAGAATCAAATCGATTCGAAGAAACTGCCGTAGCAACTGCTTTTTCTATATCCTGTTTAGTCGGCTGTATGCTTTGTCCCGTAATGTGTTTTTGATTACAGAAGGAGCATTGGTGCGGACACCCAAGATGGGGAACAAAAATTGCTATATTACTGTGACTCATACGTCAATTCCCATTAGTTTGAGAGCTTGACGAGCAGCTTGCTGTTCGGCTTGTTTCTTACTGCGGCCTGAGCCGGTACCAATAACGTTTGAATTAAGGTGGACCTCCACGGTAAATCTTTTGTCGTGATCGGGACCACTTTCGTCGATTAGCACATAGGTAAGTCTTTCTTCAGGATTACGCTGGATAACCTCTTGAAGAGAGGTTTTATAATCCTTGAATAGTTCGAACTCCCTATTTTCAAGCTCGGGAATTACAAACCTTAAAACGTGTTTTTTTGCAACTTCCATACCGCCATCTAAAAAAATTGCAGCAAGAACAGCTTCAAAAGCATCAGCCAGTATGGAAGCTCTTTCGTTACCGTGGTTTTGCGCTTCTCCTTTTCCCAGCAGCAAAAAATCACCAATATGCAATTCTTTAGCAAAAATGCATAGCGTTTTTTCGCAAACCAGAGATGCACGAAGTTCGGTAAGCTCCCCTTCAGGAAGTTCCTTATAGTTATTAAAAAGGTATTCAGAAACAATAATAGAAAGTACCGAATCGCCTAAAAACTCGAGACGTTCGTTAGAACCATTCTTTGAATGAACTTCATTTGCGTAGGAGGAATGAGCTAACGCATTCTTAAGCAAATCTGAATTTTTAAATTTATATCCGAGATATTCCTCGAAATTTTTCATTTTACACATTTTCCTTTTCAGAGAAACTATTTTCAATAGTTCCTATAACATCATTTTGAGCAAATAGCATTGCCTTGTGAATTGCATTTTTGAAGGCAAATGCATCTGAATTGCCGTGAGCTTTAAACACAGGCTTCTTCGTTCCAAGAAGCGGAGCTCCGCCAACCTCACCTGCATTCATCTTATTTTTAACTCCTCTTAATCCTTTTTTAAGAATAAGATAGGACATTTTAGTAAAGAAATTAGCGGTAAACACGGGGCGAAGCATTGAGAAAAGCGTTAATGCCGTACCCTCTATAAGTTTAAGGGCTATATTGCCTGTATAGCCATCGGTAATTACGGCATTACAAACTCCTGCAGGTAAATCGCGGGATTCAACGTTACCGATAAAGTTAAGCTCGCTGTCGTTAAGAAGCTTGTAGGCTTCCTTCTGAAGCTCGGTTCCCTTTGTTTCCTCGGCGCCGATATTAAGCAGACCAACAGTAGGATTTTTGATATTTTCGACCTTTTCAAGATATGCGCTGGCCATAACACCGAACTGCAAAAGCATTTCAGGTCTGCACTCTGCATTTGCACCAATATCCATCATCATATAATGAGAATCGGGAGAAGGAAGCATGGCAGCAAGTGCGGGACGCTTTACACCTTTGATTCTTTTAACAATAAAGGTTCCGCCAACTACTACTGCACCTGTACTGCCCGCCGAAACAAACGCATCGGCTCTGCCTTCTGCAAGTTCACGAAATGCAACTGCCATGGAAGAATCCTTATGAGCCTTGAGCAGAGAAGTAGGATCATCGTGCATTGAAATAACGTCGGTTGCATTTACGATTTCAAGCTCGTTAAACTTAATGTCGTTTTCGGCAATGCAGGAATTTATAACATCTTCATTACCGCAAAGAATTATATGTACTCCATACTCTTTTTCGGCCAAAGCCGCACCTTTTATAATTTCGAGAGGCGCGTTATCTCCGCCAAATGCATCCACAACAATTCTCATAATAAACTCCTTAAATCAGTTAATAAAATTTTCATCATACCATTTTAGCGAGCGCTGTGAAAGGGCAGTATATCTTTCAGCTTTATCTCTAATTCTGGTTTCCAAAGGAGGAATAATACCGAAATTTGCGCCCATTGGCTGAAAATCAACAACATCGGGATTTGTGATGTATCGTATTAAAGCTCCCAACATGGTGAATTCGGGAAGTTTTAAAGCAGACTCCCCTTTTAGATGCCTAATCATATTTTCTGCCGCAATAATTCCACAGGCCGCAGATTCCATATATCCTTCGACACCGGTAATCTGACCGGCAAAGAAAATATTGTTATTTGCCTTCAATGAAAGATTATTATTCAATAGACGAGGCGAATCAATAAAGGAATTTCGATGCATTACTCCATAACGCATAAATTCTGCATTCTGAAGTCCGGGAATCATCGAAAAAACACGTTTCTGCTCGCCAAACTTTAGATTAGTCTGGAAACCTACCAGATTATAAAGGGTTCCTTCGCTGTTTTCGCTTCTAAGCTGAACAACCGCCCAAGGACGATTACCCGTTCTCGGGTCGCGCAGACCAACGGGCTTAAGCGGACCGAAACGGATAGAATCGACTCCCCTCTTTGCCAGTATTTCAACAGGCATACACCCTTCATAAACGTTAATATTCTTATCGAAAGAGTGAAGCTCGGCCGACTCGGCACCGACGAGTGCAGTGTGAAATGCCTCATATTCCTCTTTATTCATCGGGCAGTTGATATAGTCGGCATCACCCTTATCATAGCGAGAAGCACGAAAGGCTACTGACATATCAATGCTTTCTGCAGTAACTATCGGTGCGGCTGCATCATAAAAGCTTAAGCCTTCGCTACCGCAGTATTTTTTAATTTCATCAGCTAAGGCTCCGTCCGTAAGTGGTCCTGTTGCGATAATACAAGGAGCATCCTTAGGGATTTTTTCCACTATTCGGCTGACAATTTCAATTCCGGGATGACTTTTAATTCTATTAGAAATGAAGTCAGAAAAGGCATATCTGTCAACGGCCAGAGCACCGCCTGCAGGTACAGAGCAGCTCTGTGCAGCAT
>JAXJWR010000238.1:0-1047 GCA_036307905.1 Acutalibacteraceae bacterium | reverse complement strand
GCTTACAGGTGACATCTGGCTTAACGACACAAGAGTTGAGGGTTGGAAGGACAATAACCCCAATCATTGGCTCGACCCCGTTAAGAAAACCGACATCACCGCTGATAACACCTTCTACGGCATCATCAACGGTAACGGACACGTTGTCCGCGGTGTATACGTAGATGCAACCGTAGAAGTAGAGCGTGCCGAGTTTAAAGATGACCAATACGGCGCTAACTACGACGCTTCCATTCTTGCCGAAGGCAGCGCTCCAGAGCTTACCCTTTACGAAGACGTTTATGCAGGTCTCTTCCCCGTAATCGGTAAGGGCGCCGCAATCGTCGCAGTCGGTATGGAAGATTCTTACATTTCTGTAAGAGACTCCTCCGCCCCCATCACCTTAGCCGCAGGCGGAACTAAGGATATGAGCCTTATCGGTGGCGTAGGCCTTGTTGGTACCATAGCAAACTCCGGTATGCTCGTCGCCACCATCGATCAGTGCTATATTAACGATTCTGTCGTACTTAAGGGCGGACGTACCGCTCTTGTAGGCTGCGGAAACCTTACTACCGAGTACGTTGTTTCAAACTGCTACGCAAACGCTACCGCAACCATGTTCCAGGGAACCAAAGCTAAAAACGCCGCCGGTAAAGAGTGGGACAACAACTCCGGCAACCGCTTTATGCTCGTTTCCGGAAACAGCTCTAACCCCACTATCTACAGCTGCTATACCTTTGGTAACGTTCTCAATAACGGTACCTTCAAGAAAAACGTTGCCGCAGGCAAAGCTAACACCAACGTTTACTTCTCCGCTTGGGCAAACGCCGACTACGCAACCGCAATCACCTGGAATAACATCGTAGGCGATGCTGCAAAGACCCTTATGCCCAACCTCGACTGGACCAAGTTCGAGACAGTTGCAGGCGGTCGTCCCGTTCTTAAGGTATTCAGCACCCATCGCATCGGAACCGACGGCGCAGTTTGGAACGGCGGCACCGATTCCGACTTCGCTACCGACGCAGACGGCTATAAGCTCATCACCAACGCTTCCGAGCTTCGCTATGC
>JAXJWR010000237.1:0-4527 GCA_036307905.1 Acutalibacteraceae bacterium | reverse complement strand
TGCGGAGCAGTAACCTACCCCGGCGGAAACACCCTTGTACAGGAGGGCGGAATCTGGTATCACGTAATCAACCGCGAAAAGGTTACAGATACTGCTCTTGTTAAGTACAATAACGAGTGGTTCTATGTAAGGGACGGCGTTCTCAACCGCTCCAACACCCTCCATAAGCATACCGATGGAAAGTGGTATCACGTGAATAATGGTAAATGGGTAAAGGACACCACCCTCGTACAGTATAACGGCACCTGGTACTACGTAAACGCAGGCCGTGTAGATTTTAACTCTAACACTCTGGTTAAGTATAATAATCAGTGGTATCACGTAAAGGGCGGCAAATGGGTAAAGGATACAACCCTTGTTAAATATAACGGCACTTGGTACTACGTAAAGGATGGACGGGTAAGCTTTAGCTCCACGACCCTCACCCAGTACAACGGTACCTGGTACTATGTAAATGCAGGAAAGGTAGATTTCAAATCTAACACCCTTGTAAAATACAATAACCAGTGGTACCACGTAAATGGTGGTAAGTGGGTAAAAGACACCACCCTGGTTAAATATAACGGCACCTGGTACTACGTAAGCGGCGGCCGTGTAAACTTTAACTACACAGGAAACGTCCTGTATAACGGCAAAACCTATAAGGTAGTAAAAGGAAAACTGGCATAAACAAAAATCCCCGAGTTTGAAACTCGGGGATTTTTATGTTGGGGTTTTATTTGTGTAATTTATTTACTGTTTTTCTTTGGTTTGTGCTTGTTTCTAATGACAGAACGCTTTTTTGTTTGGTTCGTCTTTTTATTTTGCATAGTGGTTTTAGGATTGCTGTCGGCAACAAGGCAGTCTTTACCGGTACCAATAAGATCGAATCTTCCGTATTTTTTAAGGGCTCTAAGCACCAATTCTTTGTTCTGGGGTAAGAAGTACTGCAGCAAAGCCCTCTGCTGAGCCTTTTCTTCCATTGTCTTGGCGGTGTAGATTTTTTCCATGGTATATGGGTCGTAGCCGCTGTAATACATACAGGTGGAAACGGTACCAGGGGTGGGGTAGAAGTCCTGTACCTGTTCGGGTCGCATACCTTCTTTTTTAAGGAATACCGAAAGCTCTATTGCATCCTTCATTGTACTGCCCGGGTGTGACGACATAAGATAGGGAACAAGAAACTGTTCTTTGCCCACGCTTTTTGTAAGCTCGTAAAAACGCTTTTTAAAGCGAAGATAGGTTTCTATTTCGGGTTTTCCCATAGCCGAAAGCACCTGTGCAGAGCAATGCTCAGGTGCGACCTTGAGTTGTCCGCTGGTGTGGTGCATAACAAGCTCTTTGAAAAATTCATCGTCGGGGTCGGCCATTAAATAGTCAAAACGTATACCCGAACGTATGAATACCTTTTTAATGCCCGGTATTTTGCGAATCTTTCTGAGTAGTTCAAGATAATCGGAATGGTCAACCGTAAGGTTGGCGCAGGGTTTTGGTGCAAGACATTTCTTTCCGGCACAAAGTCCCGCTTTTAACTGCTTTTCGCAGGAGGGAAAACGGAAATTCGCCGTGGGGCCGCCTACATCGTGTATATATCCCTTAAAATCGGGCATTTTTGAAATAATTTCTGCTTCTCTTAGTACGGATTCGTGGCTTCTGACGGCAATCTGTCTGCCTTGATGATATGCAATAGAACAGAAATTGCAGGCACCAAAGCAACCTCGATTATGGGCGATGGAAAACTTTACTTCGGCAATGCCGGGAACTCCGCCAAGTTTTTCGTAAGACGGATGATAGTTTCTCATAAAGGGAAGCTCGTATACCTCGTCAAGTTCTTCGGTGGATAGGGGAGGCATTGGTGGATTTTGTACAACAATGTATCCGCCGTGCTTTTGAATTACGGTTTTGCCTCTTGCGGCATCGTGCTCGTTTTGCTGAATTCTGGTTGCAACGGCATATTGCTTTTTGCCCGCGTCAGTAGGTTCCTTAACGTTTTCGTAGGAAGGACACTCTGCACAGGGGCGCCACTCGTATTCTGTTGTCTTTACCTTATAACAGGTTCCTTTTACGTCGGTGATGGTTGATATATCTTCTCCATCAGAAAGGCGCTGTGCGATTTCAACAGCGTGTTTTTCGCCCATTCCGAACATTAGAAGGTCGGCATCACTGTCAATAAGAATCGAGGGGCGAACCTTATCATCCCAGTAATCATAGTGTGCGAATCTTCTAAGCGATGCTTCAACTCCGCCAATGGCAATCGGCACATCTCCAAAAAGCTTACGAACCTTTTGGCAGTAGTGAATGGTTGCCCTGTCGGGTCGCGCACCTGCAACTCCACCGGGGGTGTAGGCATCGTCACTTCTTTTCTTTTTGGCGGCGGTATAATGAGCCACCATAGAGTCGATATTTCCTCCGTTTATAAAAAACGCAAGACGAGGCTTTCCGAATCTCATATAATCGGCATCGCTTTTCGGCTGAGGGATTATACAAACCGAAAAGCCTGCATTATACAGCACGCGGGAAATTATGGCTGTGCCGAAACTGGGGTGGTCAACATATGCATCTCCGCTTATTATTATAATATCGGGCTGTTGCCAGCCGTATTCTTTCATTTCGCTGATACTGATAGGTAAAAAAGGCATAATATCTCCTTATGTTTTAATAAAATAAATATATCATATAAAGGTGTTTTTTACAATACCAATTCTTTACGGGTGATCTGTTTGAAGCTTTTTAAAACCTATTTGGGTCTTGTACTGTTACAACTGATTTTTGCAACTGCTTTAATTCTGTTACTAACCGGTTTGCGTTATTTTGATAACCATTCTTTTAGCCGGATAATGGGTGAATATAACAAGTATGCCGATTTTGATGCTGATACTTCTCTCGTCTACGGTGACGATGCGTGAGGTATAAGCTTTTTGGGGTTTCTGTAGAAATTTCTTATTATTTTCTTTGTGCGGTATGTATCTCAATTGCCTTAGATAAAAGTGGATTGTTTGCCATTACCTTACTTTCTTCGGCATTGCACGAAATGGGGCATTTAGTATTTATAGTTATCTTTAATGGCCGAATTCGTTCAATTAGATTTACGCTGGGCTGCCTCGGAATCGAGTATCACGACAATTTTTCCAAAAGTGAAGAAGTAATCAGTCTGTTAGCCGGGCCGTTTACGAATTTGATTTTAGGTTTAATCAGTAAATTACTTGGATTTAACACATTCTGTGTTATCAATATGGTGCTCGGAATCTACAATCTTTTGCCTGTTTGCGGGTTGGATGGCGGTTTGATTATTATAAAAATATTGGAAAACAAAGTAGATAATCGAATAGTAACGATTATTTTAGATTTCTTAACAATTTCTGTGGCCATTGGTTTTATACTTCTGTTTTTTGTAGGCATATGGCATAATAGCGTTAACCTTTCCCTGATTTTGTTTTCGTTATATCTTATACTGCCTGTTGTTTTGAAAAAACTTGTTGAAAGATAGGCGAATTTAAGGTATCATAATAGAAAATATGATTTTGGAGTGCCTATGGATAACAAAAAATTTGAAGAGCTGCTTTTAAGCGTTCAAAAGCCCGGCAGATATACCGGCGGAGAGCTTAACAGCGTCGTAAAAGATAAAAATAAAGTAGATGTAAGATTTGCATTCTGCTTCCCGGATACCTACGAAATCGGTATGTCCCACCTTGGAATGAAAATTCTGTATTCCCTTTTTAACAGTAGGGACGATATCTGGTGCGAACGTGTTTTCGCTCCTTGGATTGACTTTGAAAAGGTTATGCGTGAAAACAATATACCGCTCTATGCCCTCGAAAGTCACGACAGCATTAAGGATTTCGACTTTGTTGGATTTACCCTGCAGTATGAGCTTTCGTACAGCAACCTTCTTAATATGCTTGACCTTGCAGGTATCCCACTTAAAACTTCAGAGAGAGCCGATTGGTCAACCCCTGTTGTAGTTGCAGGAGGTCCTTGCGCCTGTAATCCTGAGCCTTTGGCAGATTTTGTAGATATTTTCTTTTTAGGCGAGGGTGAAGAGGTCGATTTAGAGGTTATCGACCTATATAAATCGGTTCGTAAGGAAGGCGGCACAAAACAGGATTTTCTTAAAAAAGCCGCACAGATTGAAGGTGTATACGTGCCTTCTCTTTACGATGTATCATATAATAATGACGGAACGATTTGTTCTGTTACCGCCCTTGAAGGTGCGCCCTCAACCATTAGAAAGAGAATTATTAAAAATCTCGACGAAGTATATTATCCCGATAAATTTGTTTTGCCGTTTATTGAAATTGTTCATGACCGCGCGGTTGAAGAGATTTTCCGCGGATGTATAAGAGGCTGTCGTTTTTGTCAGGCAGGTTTTATTTATCGCCCGGTCAGAGAAAAATCACCCGAGGTTGCCAATAAACAGGCAAAGTGCATTTGCGAGGCAACAGGCTACGATGAGGTTTCTTTATCATCGCTTTCTACCAGCGACTATCGAGAAATAGAGAAACTACTTGGCGAAATGCTTAAATGGAGCGAGGATAGCAAGGTAAGTAT
>JAXJWR010000236.1:0-4055 GCA_036307905.1 Acutalibacteraceae bacterium | reverse complement strand
GCAATATAACTCGCCTTTGGCGAATATAACTGAGGCACCTTCCTTACGGAGGGTGCCTCGAGGGGTCTTTTTTTATTTGCTTTCCATTTGGTTATAGGAACTGTACTGAGCTGCTTTTTCTGCAGTCATATCTACCATTGTAAATCCGCCCAAATCCTTGAGAATGTAGTTTACATCTCCCTTGTTTGCGCTGGATCTGTTGGCTACGTATACACGGTAGATTCTGTCGGTGCGGCCTATAAATACCGTATCCTCTGTGATGTCCTGTTCACCGATGAAGTTGCCCTCAAGGTCGTAAACCTTTATCTGTGTCCAGTTGGGCTTGGCGCTCCAATTAGTAGAGGATATTACAAGGTGGTTAATATAGAATGCATCGGAATAGCAACGGTATCCTGTTGTTCCGCTTGCAGGCTGGAGGTCTCCGCCCGAGCCTATTCCGCCGAAGGTCCAATCTACCTCACTGATAATATCGATAGCGGCGGACTTATTAACAATAGTATAGTTCTTAGAAACACCGTTTACGGTCACGGTAAGGGTCATTGTTTCGGTTATCTTGGTAACGTCAGCGATATAACCGTAGTTATCGATAATGCCGTCAACCGTGTTGCCGAGAGAATCCTTAAGAAGGAAGCTTGCGCCTGTAGAGAGTCCCTGATTATTCGGAACTGCAACAAGCTGTGCAGAGTTTGCCTCGAAGGTGTTCATAGTATCGGTGCGACGGAGGTTATCCTGTGCGTTTATCTGTCCTCCAACGGTATAAACGGTGGTTCCGTTATGTCCTGTAAGGTCGAAATCGGTTACCTTTGAGCCGTTTACTGCCTTATACATATTGTCGGCGGCATCCATACCCAGGATGTTATATCCGCTTTGAGCATAGTGTACGGGGTTGCCTGCGAAGAGACCGCTTCTAATATCATTTACGCTGACCTTCTTGCCCGAAGAGGCGGTGAAGGTATAGGCTTCGTTAGAATTCTGATTCCAGCTGTCGGTAAGGACAGAGGCCATATAAATATCGGAATTCATATTAGCCAGAGCCTGCTGTGCAGCACGGGGGCCTGCATATTCGCTTACGTTTACAACGTTTCTGGTGCAGTCGTTGCTGCGGGGGGTGAGAATTCCGCAGAAGGCATCAACACCCGAGGTTTCAAGAGCGCCGATATATGCACTGTGGATTTCCATAAATGCGGCTGCGTACTGCTCAGGTGTGGTATATACTTCCCAAGCCTGCCATCCGCCTGTGTTGGGGATAAGAATCATATTGCTTTCGCCCTGCAGCCAATAGTAGCCTGCCGAAACAATTTCGAAATTGCCGCTTGCCTTTATGGCGGATACCGCATTCTTGATTTCGTTTACGTTAGAGGCGGTGTAGCCCTTATCCTTCCAGAAGTGAATGGGAGCGCCGTCATATCCCTTATGGATTATAACAGCCTTTTCGCCTGTAAGCTCGTACCACTCGGCGGCCAGAGAGGGCCAGAAACCGATGGAAGCATTATTGGTTATGGTGTCTACCTTTGCGTCCACATAACCGTCGATATCCTTAAACTGTCCGCCTTCATAAATATAACCGTTACCCTTTTCGGGTGTGATGGGAGAAACTCCGTCCAGTTCGCCTGCGCTACCTCTTGCATTGGACTGTCCATCCACTACAAAGAGGGCTACCTTAGCAGGAACTACCGAAACCATATGAAGGATTCCGTCTACCTTCATAAGAACGGGAGCGGCGGTGATTTTTTCTGCATGGAGGGTTTTATCCGAAAGGGTGATGCTGTCGTTTTGAGAAACAAGCTCTACCCTGTCGGCATCGGTGAAGGTGTAATAATCGTCAAACTCCAACTGAATTCCCTTTACAACAACTGCGTCGTTGCTGTCGAGCGAGTTTCCTGTGCTTACAAGAGAAAGCTGTGCGGTAATTACAGATGCAAGCAGTGCCGAGCCTGCGGTGGTGGGATGAACACCGTCTTTAAGCATATCGTCGGCATTGTCGGCATTTATTCCTGCCTTGGTCCAGAGGTCGAGATGCTCAACTCCGTAGAGGTTGGCAACCTCCTTAAAGGCTGTGCGCAGCTCCTCAAAGGTGAGAGGATACTCTGCACCGGAGGCACGAGCGCGGTCGGCATAGGGGGGAGAGATTAGAACCAGTCTGGGGCTGTTGTCCTGTGCAAGGATATATTCGCATATAGCCTGAAGTGCGCCATAGACGGTGGTTTTATCGAAGTCGGAGTCCTTTGCCTTAAGGCTGCCTATGGGAGAACCGTAATACCAGTCGTTAGTACCGCCGAATACAGTCCATATGTCGGCCTGTGCCATATCGTCGTTTAAGATACGCTCTACGATAGAGGTATATTCGTAAGAGGTACCAAAGGTTGCATTGATATGATTCTTGGAATAATCGTTAACAGCAAGGGTGCTTCCTGCCTGGCCGTAACGGTTTCCGGTAAAGCCGGTAGCCGAAATTACACCGTCGAAGTAGTAGGAGGAGGCCGAGGTAATGCTGTCGCCTATGGCATTCCAGGTAGTATCGGAATTGCCGTTTCTGTTTATAATGGTATAGCCGGCAAAGAGACTTGCGTCAAGCTTATCCACCGCAAAGATGCCTGCGGGTCCGCGCTGAGCCAACAGTTCGGAGGCGGTTACGGTAATAGAATCCTGCGAGCGAACCATTATTCTGTAGGTGTGGCCGGGTTTGGTAATAAATACGGTATTTACATTGTTGTTAAACAGAACGGTATCGCTATAACCTGTGGAAGTATCCATCACGCAGTTGCCGTTTTCGTCATACTCGGTAATATTGGTCCAAACTCTGGTCTTGTTGTTTTCAATTATGATATAGTTTGCCTTGATGGGGTCGGTATAGGCGTGCTTTGCCTTACCATTTGATACGGGAGAAACCGCACCGTTGCTTGTGATTTGTCCTGCGGTCCAGGTTACATCGCCCAGCACATCGGTCATTGCGCCTGTATCGGCACCCGAAAGCACAATAGCTCCGATAAGGTGCTGACGCATGGTTTCCTGGTCGAAGGTATCAACCACACCGTTAAGGTTTACGTCTCCGGCTACGGAACTTCCGTTTGCAATGGCAACAAGGTCGGTAACGTTTACCTTTCCGTTTCTGTCGGCATCGCCGTTAGCATAAGAAATTATGGTAAAGCGGGTAGTTCTGCCCTCGAAGGCAGAGGTAATGGTAACAGGGATTGCGCCTACACGGTCGATAATATCGGTGTCTACGGTGTACTGGTCGGCCTGCAGATTTCTTGTGTCACCCGAAGCATAGGTACCTGTAAGCACAAGACCTGTAAGGTCAAGCTTATCGCCAACGCGATAGGTAACCTTATTCGGGGCGCTGACCACCTTAAGGCTCTTGAGGTAGCCGCCGGAATAACTTTCGGCATCTATAATATTTATAGCGCAAGGATTATTAAATCCGGTAACTATCTCGGTATCGGTAGCCGAAACAACCTCCAAGGAGAAGGAAAGTGTGCCTGTTTCCTCGGTATAGCGTTTTGTGCGGAGGGTTACGGTCTTTTCGGTTTCGCCTTCTGCAAAGGTGAGCACGATGCCGCTGGTGGTATGGTAGCTGGACTGTACGGCAGAGCCGGGATTGTCCTGAACGATTACCTTTACGTCACCCTTGGTTCCGCCCTTTCTGACCACCTTAACATCGAAATACATATCCTCGTTTACGGTATAGGAGGTCTGCTCGAAATCGAACATACCCTTATTCTGATTGGAAAGAAGGTATAGTCCGTCTATTTTAGCTTGGCCCGATACTACCGTAACGGTTATGGTATGATCCGCATCGTCAAGGGTGGCGGTTTCAAAAATTCGGGCGCATTTTTGTGCTATGTCGCCCTTTAGGGTGACGGTCTGAGCCGCGCCGCCGTCAACCGAAATTGACAGAACCGTTTCTGTGGTGTTGATTTCGCCTAAAAGCCAAGCAATAGAGCCCTTGAAGTTTACGGTGAGGGTGTCCCCTGCTTCGCCCTTTAACACGCTTCCCTGGAGTGCGCCTGCGTCGGTTACGGTTTCCCATCCGTCGGCAGAGAATACCTTTGTAT
>JAXJWR010000235.1:0-3636 GCA_036307905.1 Acutalibacteraceae bacterium | reverse complement strand
CGGAAAGGGCATTATGTATCTCGCCTCTCCCTCCTCCCCCGAAATGCCCAACCTTTACGCCTATCTTGAGGAGTGGGGCATCGCCTTCGACGAGGGTCTCCTTTACGAAACCAATGCCAACTATCAGGTGTTCAGCGACCCCACCACCCTGTTCTTCGTTCCCAGCGAAATCGACACCAGTTATGACGAAACCGCAAACTTCGAAAAGCTGATGAACGGCGGCGAAGCCATTGCCGGCGGATGCGTTCCCATCCTGCAGGTTTATAAAGAATCCGGCCTTCGTCTTACCACCCCCATTGCCGAGACCCCCGAGGATTCGGTAGTTATCGCTCCCCTTAAGGACTTCTCTACCGATTGGAAGCCCGACGGCACCTACGAACAGAACAAACAAATCGGTATTATTATGGCAACCGAAACCGACTATATCGACAACGAGGTATGCACAAGCTACGTAGCCGTTTTCGCCAGCCGCGACTTTGTAGACCCCTACTGGTTCTCTACCGGCTATGACATAAACTCCGATATTATCATTAACACCGCTAAAACCATCAGCGGCGCCTCGGACGACGGCATCACCTTCTCTATGCGACAGATGAAGGACGACTCCTTTACCGATGTTGTTACCAGAGAAATGGCTAATACCATTCGTGCAATCTTCCAGTGGGCTGTTCCTGTTATTCTTGTTATTGCAGGCGTGGTTGTCTTTGCAAGGAGGGCCCGTCGATGAGTTTAGAGGAAAACAAGCTTCCCGAGGAGCAGGAAAAAAAGACCCCCGAGTACGAGTCCCGCGTTTACGAGGTACCCGACGAGGAATCTACAATATTTTCTGCCCCCTCCCTCCACCGCGACAAGGTGAAGAAGGGTGTAAAGCTTAAAAAACTGCTTGTTTCCGGCATCGCCCTTGTGTTGGTAGCCGCTATGGGCTTTGCCATCTGGTATCTGGTGCCCAAGCCCGATACCGATGATAAGGACAGCAACAGTAAAAACGAAATCGACCCGCCCATTATGGACAGCGCCCTATTTAAAGACGTAAACAAAACGGTGCTTAAAAGGGGCGACACCATTATAGAATTCGTTGCCGAAAACAAGGAAACCGAAACCGAGGACTCCGAGGGAAACACCACAACCGAGGTTAAAAAGGTTTGGTCCCTGGCCGACGTAGACAGCTCCCTTACCAGGGCAAGCGAAATCGACAATACCGTGCTGAACTATATGGAACAGCACTACACCAAAAAGATAAGCGACAACAAAAACGACGGAAATGATTACGGCTTTAGCAAGCCTACCTACCAGGTCGATTTTTATAACGAGGGTTCGGATGAAATTTACCTCTCCCTTATAATCGGCGGACAGAATCCCACAGGCTCGGGCCACTATGCCACCACCTCCAAAGATGATGCGGTTTACTATATCGCAGGTGTCAGCGAGTTCTACCATTTCCAGAAGGTTCTTACCGATTTTGTTGAGCCTGAATCTATGCCTGCCATCCAAAAGGATTCCGATTACAGCGATGGTCACTTCACCAACGGCACTATGGTGCTTTGCGACAAGCTTATCCTTGAAGGAAAGGCCTTGGGCGACACCTACACCGTTGTTACCAAGGATACCGACCACGTAAAAATCTTTAACGCCTACCACATTATTTCTCCCGTTACCCGCGCCGCTAACGACGATTCTATGGGTAACATCGTTTCCCTCTTCAGTTACGGAATCACCTCCGACGGTTGCTATTCCTACTATAACACCGAAGAGGAGCGCAAGAAATTTGGTCTGGATGACCCCGATTTTAAGGTTACTCTTTACGTAGACAACATTATAAGAAGCTTTTCGGCAACCCTGCAGTCGGACGGCAATTATGCCGTTTATTACGAGGGCAACAAGACCATCATGAAGGTGGCCGCCTCAAGTCTTACTCCTGCAGCCTACACCCGAAAAGACCTTTTCAACGAGCTTCTGTTTATCGAAAACATCAACAACAGCTCTAAAATGACCTTCGAATCGGGAGATGAAAAGCTCAGCTTCAGCATCTCTACCAAGTACGACGAGGAATCTAAGCGTGATGTCGTAAGCTCCATAAAATTCGACGGTAAGGAAATAACCGCCCTGAATTTCCAGAACTTTTACGGCTACCTCACCCTTATTCCTGCCCAGTCCTACGACGAGCACGATACCAAGGGCATGAAGCCCTCTACCATATTTACCATCCATCATAAGGATGGCTCGGCACCCACGGTTATTGAATATTTCAAAATTACCAACGCCCGTTACCAGGTTGAGGTAGACGGGGTCAAGATGGGCCTTATCAGCTCCTCCGACCATACCCGTATTATGAAATACGCAAAGAACTGTGCCGCCGACAAAACCTATAACGCACGTTAGAAAACGCACAATGAAGGTGCAAGACTCACTAAACAGGTGGGTCTTGCACCCTGTTTTTTTCTGAAGAAAAAGCAACCATCAAATTTAAGGAGAAAAACAAAATGAACACAAAAACATCCACACATCTTAAAAAACTTACCGGCTCGGCCCTCTTTTTGGCCCTTGCCCTGGCTTTGCCATTTTTAACCGGCCAGATTCCCAGCCTTGGCAACGCCCTTTGCCCCATGCATCTGCCCGTACTTATTTGCGGTATGCTTTTCGGCCCTCTGTACGGAGGCGCGGTAGGCTTTATTGCCCCCCTGCTCCGTTATCTTATTTTCGGAATGCCCCCCATCTATCCCATAGGACTTTCAATGGCCTTTGAACTTATGGCTTATGGCGTTATAGCCGGACTTATGATTAAGCTTCTTCCAAAAAAGATTCCTTACATATATGTTTCTTTGATAACCGCTATGGTTGCAGGACGAATAGTTTGGGCCGTGGTTAGAATGTTTATCACCCTCTTTGGGGGCGCTCCCTTCGGTTTTGCAATATTCCTTGCCGATGGCTTTATAAACGCTCTGCCCGGAATTATTCTGCAGATTGTGATTATTCCCCCCATCGTGGTTGCCCTTAAAAAGGCAAAGCTGATGCTGAACTGATAAAAACCTTGTAAAATTAGAATTCCTGTGATAAAATAAATCGTCGGCATGAAGCCGACAATAAGTTAGAGTAGAAAAGCTGTGCGTTTAAGTGCCGTCGGGACGGGGAGTTGTCCGACGGACGAAGGGACTGCCCGCGGTCGGCTTTTCGCATCCCGCTAACCGGTCAGGAAGATTTTGTCCTCTTTCCTCTCTGAGTTTAGATGGGGAAGGAGGATTTTTTAATGTCAAAAACCAAAAAACATCTTTTCTCCCTTACAGGAACAGCCCTGCTTACTGCCCTTACCGTAGTGCTTAGCCGTTTCTTTTCGGTAAACGTATGGAATATGAGCATCGGCTTTTCCTTTGTCCCTCTTATGCTTTGCGGCGCGCTTTTCGGCCCGATTTGGGGTGGTGTGTGCGGGGCGCTGGCCGATTTTGTAGGAGCCACCCTTTTTCCCTTCGGCCCCTATTTCCCCGGTTTTACCGCAGTCGCCTTCCTGGGCGGTGTGTTTTTCGGTCTTTGCGGCCTTGCCGACCGAAAAATCAGGGGCTTTTGGCCGTTTATCCTTATTGCGTCCGCCCTGCTTATAATTAAAGAAACGGTTTGCAGTTTGCTGCTCAACAGCCTTTGGAT
>JAXJWR010000234.1:0-4378 GCA_036307905.1 Acutalibacteraceae bacterium | reverse complement strand
CCATAATACTACCGCCTTTCTAAAATTTATTATAACACCATAAAATAAAAAGAGCAAGGCAAAGCCTTGCAAAAAATACTTATTACCTCTTACTTTTTACTTATTACTTCCCAAAGCCCCAAGGATTTTTAGGTAAGAGTGAAGAGGTAATAGGTAAGAAGTAAGCCCCAAGAACTTATTGTCCTTGGGGCTTTGGTTGCGGGAGCCGGATTTGAGCCAACAACCTTCGGGTTATGAGCCCGACGAGCTACCGGATTGCTCTATCCCGCGATATTTACCTGCAACTTAGGTTGCCATATTATTATACACAACTCTGTGATAATATGCAAGCCTTTTTTTAAAAATATTGAAAAATTTTTTTCCAAGGGCAGCCTTAACGCATCGCCCCTTGTAAACCGAGGCAAAATATTGTATAATATTGTCGTATATTTAAGAATTACGGAGGCGTTATATGAAACTCTCTATGTCGGTGTCGCCCCACATTAAGACGTCGAGCGATACAGCAAGCATTATGCTTGACGTTATAATCGCTTTGGCACCTGCAACGGTGTTCGGTGTGCTGATATTCGGCTTTTCGGCTTTAACCGTGATTGCGGTATGCGTTGCCGCTTCGGTTTTAACAGAAGCTCTTTTTTGTTGCCTTGCCAAAAAGCCTCTTACCACAGGGGATTTTTCCGCTGTGGTTACGGGTCTGCTCCTTGCCCTTAACCTTCCTGCGGGAATACCCCTTTACATCGCCCTTTTGGGAAGCGTCTTTGCCATAGCGGTGGTTAAGCTTTTGTTTGGTGGACTTGGTAAAAATCTCGTTAATCCCGCTATCGCAGGTCGTATTTTTCTTCTTTCGGCCTTCACCTCTGCTATGACCACCTTTAAAGAACCCTTCTCTGATACTATTGCTTCTGCAACCCCGCTTTCGGGAGGGGATTATGCATTTAATCAGATTTTCTTCGGGGTGTGTAGCGGAAGCATAGGGGAGACCTCGGTGTTATTACTTCTTCTTGGTGGAGTATATCTGCTGTATAAGAAAATTATCACCTGGCATATTCCGGTATGTTTCATTGCGGTATGCTTCGCAGTTGCATTTGTGTTTGGCCAAAATCCCTTTACCGCTGTATCAAGCGGAGGAATTATGCTTGGTGCGATCTTTATGGCGACCGATTACGTAACAAGCCCTACCACCAAAACAGGCAAAATGATTTTCGGCGCAGGCTGCGGTATTATTACTATGTTTATACGCCTTGGTGCTTCGCTCCCCGAAGGGGTTTCTTACAGTATTCTTATAATGAATCTGCTCACCCCTCTAATCGACCGTTTTATCGTAACAAAGCCTTTGGGCGCATATACAGCAAAGGGGGAATAATTGATGAATAGCTTAGCAAAAAAATATCTTTCGGATAACCTCCTTCTTGCAGTTTTACCACTTATGGTTGTTTGCAAAACCGCACCGGATGCACTCTTGGCGGCGGCTATCATAGTGATTGCACTGCCTTTGACCGACCTTTCTGCCCGTATTTTGCATAAATTGCTGAACTCATCCGCATTGCTCTTTGCACGAATGGTGTTTGCTGTAGGGTATATTGGAATTCTTGCCACGGTTTGCACTCTTTTTGCAAAAACACAGGTTGAAAATCTGGGAATATATCTGTATCTTCCTGCAGTAACCACCCTCTTTTTCGCTATGGAAAAGAACGAAACCTCTTTGCCTGAAACTCTTAAAGACTCTGCAATTTCATCCGCTTCGTTTTTTGTCGTGCTGTTTATAAGTGGAATCCTGCGTGAGTTCCTAGGATTAGGTAGTCTTTTCGGGGTGGAGATTTACACAAAACTGTTCGCACCCATCGGCTTTTTTGCCTCGCCTGCAGGGGGACTTTTCACCGCCGCAATTTTTCTTATTCTTTGCCGAGTTATATCGTGCGAAAGAGGAAAGGAGTGCGTAAATGAGTAATTTTATCACACTTATCCTTGCAGGAATTTTTACCGAAAACATAGTAACCGCCAAGCTTTGCGGACTGTCTGCCGTATCCCGAAATCTCGGTGCGCCACAAAACATTTTGAAAAGGTGCGGATTTCTAACCGCCATGCTCGTTACTTTTGTGTTGGTAAGTTTTCCCCTAAAACGCTATCTGTTGCCGCTTTTGGGGGTTGAATATCTTGAACCCCTATTGTCGTTGCTGATTGTCGGCGGCATACTGTTTGCGGTGTTCAAGCTTTCAAAACTACTGCTTCCTTGCTTTTATGGATTCTTAAAGGAACAAAGCCTTCTCTTGACCGGCTCTGCAATGGTTCTGTGCCTAGCGCTTCAACCGGCCGAAAACGAACTTGTAAAAGGTATTTTCGGCGCCGCTTTGTATGCGCTGTGTTCCGGAGTGGGCTTTATGGTGGTTGCCTTCATTTTCTATGCGGTTAACAGTCGTCTTGAAGAAACCGACCTTCCAGCACCCCTTAAAGGACTTCCCACACTTCTGCTTATAGCCTCTTTTATATCTATGGCCTTCAGCGGCCTGGCATAAAAAAACATCCGTCGGGTAAACCGACGGATGTTTTTTTATATAGTAAGCTTGTCCAGTGTAAGATAGAAGCTGTCTATAAAATCCTCCAAAAATATCTTTACTTCGGGCATATCCATTTTCTTTAGAATATCGGAAGTAGAACTTTCGGCATCCTTAAATTCCATATTGCCCATTTTAACCTCTTCAATGCACTTTATCAGGGCAGAGATTTTATCAGCCGCCTTAACCAGAGCAGCGGTTTCGGGATCGGGACGGTAAATGCCAAAAAAATCCTCTCTGAAATCTTCGGGTAGCATATCTAAAAGCTTGTCCTCGGCTACCGCTTCAATTCTTTTGTATGCATCCTTCATTTCGTCGCTGTAATACTTAATTGGGGTAGGCATATCTCCCGTTATTATTTCAGAGGTGTCGTGGTACATAGCCGCAACAGCTACCTTGTCAGGGTCAAAACTTTTGCCCAGACGCTTGTTTCCTATTATGGCAAGACAGTGGGCAATAAAAGCCACCTCCAAAGAATGCTCGCTAAGATTCTCTGTTCGGGTGTTGCGCATAAGTCCCCAACGGTTAATATTCTTCATTCTGGACAGAATTGCGTAAAAATGACTCATAGTATTCTCCTTGTTCTTGGTATTGATAATTATACCACGAAGTGATATAATATCAATATATTTTTAAAAGGTAGGGTGATTATTTGACCTTTACGGCATCTAAAAATCAGCTTTTAAAGGAAAACAGGGGAGGTGCGGCCACCGTTTTTTGTATGGCTCTTTTTGCGGCGGCCTGTATTTTTGTTCCTTATATGATAATAGATTCGGGGTATTTCACCTTTTTTGGCGACTTCAACGTCCAGCAGATACCCTTTTATCAGCTTTGTCACGACGCTATTCGAAACGGCGAGTGGGGCTGGAGCTTCGTAACCGACCTGGGCGCAAACTTTATCGGTTCCTATACGTTTTATACCATAACAAGCCCGTTTTTCTGGCTCACACTTCCTTTCCCGAACTCTTGGGTGCCGTATTTTATGGGACCCTTACTTATACTTAAATTTGCAACTGCGGCACTTACCGCGTACCTTTACATCCGCCGTTTTACCCGCAAAAACGAAACCGCACAGGTAGGAGCTTTGCTCTACGCTTTTTCGGGATTTTCGGTATATAATATTTTCTTTAATCACTTCCACGAGGCAATAGTTTTCTTCCCTCTGTTGCTCCTCGCCTTTGAACTTCTTATGACCGAAAACAAGAGGGGAGTTTTCGCCATAGCCGTGGCCGTATGTGCAGTTGTAAACTATTTCTTCTTTGTGGGAATGTTGGTTTTTGGTGTTATCTATTTTGTTATAAGAATCATAAGCCGCGCCATCAAACCGAGGGCCGCGCAGATTTTCGCCCTGTTTTTCGAGGCGGTTTTGGGAATTCTTCTTGCCGCCGCTGTGCTGCTGCCATCATATCTTGCTATTTCGAGCAATTCCCGTGTTTCGGAAATTGATTTGGGCTGGAACTCCATCTTCTTCGGAAAAGAAAGTATATACGGCAACGTTTTAGAGGTCTTTTTCTTCCCGCCCGATCTTCCCGCCCGTCCCGTAATGTTCCCCGAGGCCGACGTAAAATGGTCCTCGCTGGGGGCTTGGATGCCCGTTTTCAGTATGGTGGGCGTATTCGCTTATTGTAAGGCTAAAAACGGAAACTGGCTAAAACGCATTATTATAACCTGTGCCGTAATGGCCTTTGTGCCCATTCTCAATTCGGCCTTCTACCTTTTTAACGATTCATATTATGTGCGCTGGTTCTTTATGCCTATACTTATGATGGCGCTGGCCACCGCAATCGCTGTTGAAGACCGCGAAATCTCGTGGAAAAGCGGTTTCAAGT
>JAXJWR010000233.1:0-2410 GCA_036307905.1 Acutalibacteraceae bacterium | reverse complement strand
TCGGGCTTATCGGAGCCGTATTTTGCCATTGCCTCTGCGAAGGGAATTCTTCTGAAGGGGGTATCGCTTATTTTCTTATCCGAGAAGGTACGGAAAACGTCGGCAACAACCGATTCGCAGACCTCTAAAACCTCGTCCTGGGTTGCAAATGCCATTTCAAAGTCGAGCTGATAGAATTCACCGGGAGAACGGTCAGCACGGGCATCCTCGTCTCTGAAGCAGGGAGCAATCTGGAAATATCTGTCAAATCCCGACACCATAAGAAGCTGTTTAAACTGCTGGGGTGCCTGGGGCAGAGCGTAGAATTTGCCCGGATGCTTACGGGAAGGTACAAGGAAGTCGCGGGCACCTTCAGGAGAAGAAGCGGTGAGGATGGGAGTTTGAATATCTAAAAATCCTCTTTCCTCCATAAGGCGGCGCATATGACCGATTACCTTAGAGCGAAGGATTATATTATCATGCAGTTTCTTGCTTCTGAGGTCAAGGAAACGGTGCTTTAAACGGATATTCTCGTTTGTGTTTACTGCACCTACCTCGAAGGGAAGGTCGCGAGTACAAGCGCCCAGTACGGTTACGCTGTCGGCCACAAGCTCCACGTCACCTGTTTCGATTTTAGGATTTTCGGTTCCTGCGTCACGCAGGGTTACGGTTCCCTTTGTGGAGATTACGGTTTCCTTTGCGATTCCTCTTAGTAAATTTTCGTCGTGAACGACAACCTGAGTTACACCGGTTTCGTCACGAAGGTCCACAAAGAGCACTCCGCCGTGGTCACGTATAACCTCGACCCAGCCGGCCAGTTCCACTACCTGCCCGATGTGTTCCTTTCTTATGTCATTGCAACGATGAGTTCTGTACATTAAAATGCCTCCGTTTGCTTTTATTATTTCATTAAAATAAAAAGTCCCGAGAATACCAAAAGGTACTCTCGGGACGAATAAATAAATTATCCGCGGTGCCACCCGTTTTGATGCTGAAAACAGCATCCGCTTTTATATTAAGTTGCGGTGTGCGGCGAAGTGTTCCCATACTTACTACTCGTCTGAAATGCGCTTGCAGTCGGTGACGCATTCTCCCTGGCAGACTTTCCAAAAAAGCAGAGTCTTCGTATAATATTATATACAATTTTTTTAATTTGTCAACCACCGATTAAAGGTAAATACAGGTAATTGCTTAAAGCATTTCCTTTCTGAGCTCTTCGGGGGATTTGGGAGAAAGGTATGCGGGGGGAAGGTCGAAGATAGTTTTACAGCCTGTAAAGCCTTCGTTTTTCATTCTGTATGCGGCTCGCGCACAGGCCACAATTACGCTGGCGGTGAATTCGGGGTTGGAATCCAGCTTTAAGCTATACTCGATTATATGGGTATTCTCTCCTTCCCAACCGGTCTTTCCGCTGCGAATTACGAAGCCACCGTGAGGGATTCCGCTATGGTCACGCTTCAGTTCTTCCATAGAAATGAAATGAACGGTTGTATCGTAATCGGCAAAATAGTTGGGCATTGTTTTTATTTCATTTTCGATTCTCGCCTTATCGGCATCCTCGGCGGCCACCACAAAGCACTCGCGAAGATGCTTTTGACGGGTGGAGAGTTCGGGGTTTGTTCCGCTTCTTACCGCATCTAACGCGGCATCAACGGGAATAGTATACTGCTTAGCATCAAGCACACCGTCGATTCGGCGTATAGCGTCCGAATGGCCCTGACTTACACCCTTGCCCCAGAAGGTGTAATCCTTGCCACAGGGCAGTACAGCAGAGGCATAAAGACGGTTAAGAGAGAACATACCGGGGTCCCATCCGCAGGAGATAACTGCGATATTGCCCCCCTCTTTAGCGGCTTTATCTACATTATTGAAATGCTCGGGGATTTTTGCGTGGGTATCGAAGGAGTCTACAACATTAAAATATTTTGCGTATTCCGGGGTTTGAACAGGCAGGTCGGTAGCCGAGCCGCCGCAGAGTATGAGGATGTCGATTTCATCCTTATGATTTAAAACCTCGTCGATATGATAGACGGGGGTATCGCCCAGAATTTTGACGGTTTCGGGGGGTCTGCGGGTGAAAACAGCGGCAAGCTCCATATCGGGATTTTGCTTTATAGCACATTCAATACCCCTGCCTAAATTTCCGTAGCCTAAAATTCCAACCTTTATCATTTATAAGCCTCCTTGAGGGTAAATTAACATACATATTTATGATATGTCATTTTAACTCTAAATACACATCAAGTCAAGAAAAAGTAGAGAGTTTTGCCACCACCCGCCACGACGCACAGCGTGCACATAAAGAAAAAGCCCTGCGGAAATCCACAGGGCTTGAAAGTTGCAAAACAAATTAACGTTTGCTGAACTGGGGTGCACGACGTGCGCCTTTGAGTCCGTACTTCTTTCTTTCCTTCATTCTGGGGTCGCGGGT
>JAXJWR010000232.1:0-2937 GCA_036307905.1 Acutalibacteraceae bacterium | reverse complement strand
GAAAAGCTGATGACCCACGGAAATCAGTATGCCGAAACCCGCTTTACCGTCGACCTTGACGGCGAGAATTCGGGTGCCCACGTGGTTTCTCGTTCGGTTGCTAAAGACAATTCCAAGCAGCTTTTTGTCTCCCGTGTAAACGGAAATAATGTCTGCTCTGGCCATACCGAATGTGATGCAATCATTATGGATAACGCATCGGTCTCGGCAGTACCCGAAATTATGGCAAACCATACCGATGCCCAACTTATTCACGAAGCCGCCATCGGTAAAATAGCAGGGGAGCAGCTAATAAAGCTTATGACCCTGGGTCTAACCGAAAAAGAGGCCGAAGAAGAAATAATAAACGGCTTTCTTAAATAATAAAAGTCACGGTAGTTCAGCTACCGTGACTTTTATTTATTTCCCTATATTCCGTTGGGGTCGAGCCGAAAAGGTCGTAAAACAGCCTGTTGAAGGTTCGGATACTCCCAAAACCGCAACCTAGGGCGATTTCGCTTATAGTTGTTTCGGGTTCGCTTAGAAGCCTGTCTGCTGCCTTTCCGGTTCTGAGTAATGAAAGATATTTTAAAAAACCCATACCTGCGTTACACGAGAACATTCTGCTTAAATAAACGGGATGAATGCCTATTGCCTTTGATAATCCGTTGAGGTCTAATTCATCATCGGTATAATGCTCGTAAATATACTTTATCGCCTCAATAAAGGTATGGTCGAGGGTTTTTCCGCCCTCTTTAAAGCTGACGGTTTCAAGAATATTCAGACAAAGCGGATATAGCGCCGCCTTTACAGATAGCGCATTGGGCTCCTCCATACCGCTTAGCTTTTCAAGAAGGCTTATAAATTCTCCACTTAGCGGAAAAACCTCGGCCAATAGAAGCTTGCCCTTAACGGCTGAATAAAATTCTTTCGTAAGCTCGGGTGAAAACTCTGTTACAAGACATTTGGAATGATATGGGGTAAAAAAGGAATGAGGCTCAAAGGGCAAAATAAGTGTTGCCTCGCCCGACCTGATAACCCTGTCTGCGCCGTTAACGTTCATAACAAGCTCACCGCCACTCACAAAGACAACTTCCATACTGTAATGCACGTGAAGAGCGCATTGTACGTCGGTGTGACTAGCACTTTTGAAAAAACTTTCGCTCAGAGTATCGCGACCAATACTGAAACGATACATTGTATCACCTTAGGTTAAATTTTGACTATATAATATAACCTTTTGACTTGCTTTGTCAAGGGCGTTTTTATAAAATAAGTGTTGGAGGAGATAAAATGGTTGCCGTTCTTTATGTAGTGTTGTTTGTTTGTTTGTTTTTTAACGTATGGTCAAGTCAGAAATATTCAAGACGTTCAAAGGGATCAAGCGATTTTTTTGTCTACGCTCTCGTTACGGGGGTTATGGCCACCGCTGTTTTCTACGTTACGTCAGGATTTAATATAGTCCTGAATTCGGTGACCTGTATATACGGGTTTGTTTACGGCGCAGCAATATTTATAAACTATTTCTTCTCTCTCGCAATTTATAAATATATGGGTATCGCCGAATCAACCTTTATTAAGGCGGGACTTAGCCTTGTTCTATTGACTGTGTCGGGAATGATAATTTTCGGTGAGCGCATTACTCCGCTGATTGTGGTTCAGATAATTCTCATGTTACTGACCTTCCTTACAATATTCTTTGGTAATAAGAAAGACGTTAAGACTAAGGGAGTAACAGCTATCGGACTATTTTTATGTCTTGGCGGGGTTATTTTAGGAGTTATCTGCGGTATAATCGCAAAGGCTTTTGCCGGAGATAGTAGGGTCACCGACGAAAATTCATTCTTTTTTATAACCAACGTATTTATAGTAGCATTTGCCCTTTTATCGGTTCTTGTAACAAATAAAATTAATCTTAAAATAATTGGCAAAAAGTTTGTGCAGGTGTCCTGGCTCGGCTATCTACTTATAGCGGTATGCGTTTTGGCTTCGAATATAAGTTCCCTTTTACAGATTGAAATTCTCCGCATAAGCGACCTGATACTTTATACTCCCTTAAGCGGAGCTTTAAATCTTCTGGCGGCAGAGGTCGTCGCCGTATTTATCGCAAAAGAAAAGCCACAAATTTTGGCTACCATTCTTGCGGTGTCCTCGGTGCTTGTGGTACTGCTTCCGAATATAATAGACGTGGTGCTTGAAGTTCATCAAAGACTTATGTTATAATTCTCTTGGAAGGTGATTTTTTATGATAAACAGCAGAAATTCTTCTATAATCTACGTTTCGCAGGAAATCGGAAACGATAAATTCAGCGGCTATTCTCCACTTGTTGACGGCAAGGGAGCAGGTCCCATAAAGTCACTTAACAGACTTGAAGAAATGATAAATTCTCTTAGGGTAGGGGATTATTCCGTTCCGATACTTGTGCGTTTTATGGGCGATTTCGAGATGGACCAAAGCATACGCTTCGGTGCTTCCACTCTGAAGCCTCATTTTGGAAAAAAATTCACCTGCGCCGACGTTACCTTTGAATCCTATGGAGATAAATCCGCCAGACTTATAGGCGGAAAAATTCTTAAAGACTTCAAAAAAGATAGTTTTAACGGCGTAGAGTGCATTTCGCTTCACATCCCCGAGGTTGAAAAAGGGGATTGGCTGTTTACCGACCTTTACGTAAATGGAAAGCACGCCTCCCTTTCTCGTTATCCTAAAAAGGGAACCCTCGAGGCAGTTACCACCGAAAATCCAACAAACTGGTCTTTAAGCAACGGTTCTAAATGGTTTGTTGCCAAAAAAGCGGATCTGGAAAACATAAGCAATGTCGAGGATGCGATAGTTTCCTTCAATCATTTCTGGATAGACGAGCATTCCCCCATAGAGTCCTATGATCGGGAGAGTGGAAAGCTTGTTATGAAATACCGTTCCCGCTTTATGCTTACGGTTGATTATTATAAAAACAG
>JAXJWR010000231.1:0-4039 GCA_036307905.1 Acutalibacteraceae bacterium | reverse complement strand
TGACGAAGAAGGCTTTAAGGCCCTTATGGAGGAACAGCGTCAGCGCGCAAGAACCGCCCGCAAAGCCTCTGACGGAGAATCCTGGAAGAGCGACGGAATCTCCTTTGAGGGTGTAGGTAAAACCGAGTTTGTCGGCTACACCGATAACGGCTGTGAGGCAAAGGTTGTGGCCATTGCCGTTGAGGGCGAGCTCACCGATATGGCAGCAGAAGGCAGTAAAGCCATTATCGTCCTCGATAAGACCCCCTTCTATGGCGAAGGCGGCGGTCAGGTAGGAGATACAGGTGTTATTAAGTCTGCAACCTGCACTATGAAGGTCACCAACACCACAAAGGCTAACGATATATTCACCCATATGGTCGAAATCGAAACCGGTGCAGTTTCGGTTGGCGATACCGTCGAGGCTGCTATTGATTCGGCTCGCAGAAACGCTATCAGAAGAAATCATACCGCCGCACATTTTCTTCAGGCCGCACTTCGTGCCGTTCTGGGCACCCATGTTGAGCAGGCAGGTCAGCTTGTAAACGAAGAGATTGTTCGTTTCGACTTTACCCATTTCTCCGCCCTCACAGAGGAGGAAATTGCAAAGGTAGAAACTTTAGTAAACGAAAAAATTCTCGACGGCATTGATGTAATGAACGAAGAAATGCCCATTGAAGAGGCTAAAAAGCTTGGCGCAATGGCCCTCTTCGGAGAGAAGTACGGCGACCGCGTTCGTGTTGTTGCCGCCGACGATTTCTCTATCGAATTCTGCGGAGGTACCCACGTAAACAACTCTGCTAAGATAGGTCTGTTCAAAATCGTTTCCGAAGCCTCTGTTGCCGCAGGCGTTAGAAGAATAGAAGCAGTCACAGGCGCAAACGTACTTGAATTGCTTAATAAATATAAGTCTACCATCATCGACACCGCCGCCGCTCTTAAGAGCACTAACCTGATGGATGTTGCCGCAAAGGCCCGCCAGGTGTCTGAGGAGCTTCGCGAGACAGGTAAAAAGGTTGAGGCGCTGGAGGCTAAGCTTGCAGGCAGCAAAATTTCCGATATGATGAAGGACGCTACCGTTGTAAACGGCATTAAGATAATCACTGCCCGTATGGACGGCACTACACCTAACGAGCTTCGCTCTATGTGTGACCAAGTTAAGGGCGACGATCCCGCTGCAGTTTGCCTCTTTGCCGCGGTTAACGGTGAAAAGCTTACCTTCTGTGCCGCCGCAGGTGCAGATGCAATAGCTAAGGGTGCAAACGCAGGAAATATCGTTCGCGAGGTTGCAAAGCTTGCAGGCGGTAACGGTGGCGGAAAACCCGACAGCGCAATGGCAGGCGGCAAGGACGTAGCCAAGGTCGACGAGGCAGTAGCCTCCGCAAAAGATATTATCGCTTCTATGATAGGAGAATAATATGGACTGTTTGTTTTGTAAAATAATTGCAGGGGAAATCCCTTCCACTAAAATTTACGAGAATGAGTGGGTCTATGCCTTTGCTGACATCGACCCCCAGGCTCCCTTCCATGCCATTATAGTTCCGAAGGAGCATATCGCTTCCGCCGCAGAAATAACCGCCGAAAACAGCGGTCTTATCGCAAAAATTTTCGAAGCGGTTGCCGAAATAGCCAAACAGGAAAATCTTGAAAAAGGCTTCCGCGTTGTAAATAACTGCGGTAGTGATGGCGGACAGACGGTAGGCCACATTCACTTCCATCTCCTTGCCCGCAGAAATCTTCAGTGGCCGCCAGGCTAAGAAACGCCGATACGGCGAACGAAAGAGGTAATACTATGTCTGAATTTTATACTATGAAAATCGCAGGACTTGAAAGAAATCTCAAGCTTTTCCCTGTAAGCGATAAACTCGATATTGCCGCGTTTATTCTTTTTGGTGATACCGAAATAACCGTTGCCGCCGCTACCGAGCTTCTCGCAAAGGCGCCCGAGTTTGATTTTATCCTCACTCCCGAGGCTAAAAGCATCCCCCTGGCTTATGAAATGTCTCGTCAGTCGGGCAAGCCTTACGTGGTAGCACGCAAGGGCACCAAGGTTTATATGGGACGTCCCGTAGAGGTTACGGTTCACTCCATCACAACCCAAAGGGAACAGCACCTTTATCTCGGGGAAGACGAGGTTAATCTCATTAAGGGAAAACGCGTTCTTATAGTAGACGACGTTATCTCGACAGGCGAATCGCTGTCCTCTGTTCGCGACCTGCTTTCAAAAGCGGGAGGAACAGAAGCCGCCGCCTGTGCAGTTCTTGCCGAGGGAGATGCGGCCGACCGTACCGACATCATCTTCCTGGAAAAACTCCCTCTTTTCTTTAAATAGAAAATCAAAACTCTGCTTTATACATAAGGTACAAGGCAGAGTTTTATTTCTATGGTGTAAATGGCGCGTCCATATCTGTTTGTTGGAATATCAGCCCTGGCGGCATCATTTTTTACCCTTTTCGGCGGAAGGGTTACGGCAGTTTCTCTGCTTGTGTTTTCTGCCGTAGTAATTACGGTCATATTCGGGGTAAAACAGCCAAACTATAAGAAAACAATTATTCTGGCGGCTGCATTCTTGGTGCTGATAATTCGCTTTATAACCCTTATTGGATTTGTAGAGAGTACCAACGAAAAACTCATAGGTAAAACCATAAAAATAAGCGGCAGTATTACGGGAATTTTAAGTCAAAGCGAAAACTTTTGCCGCTATACTCTTAAGGTTTACACCGCCTCGGATTCAGCAGCCGAGGGTATAACCGTCACGGCGGATATGTTTTCATCATCACAGGCCCTCCCGGGAGATAGAATATCTGCCGAAGTTGTTTTCGTAAAATGCGAGGACGAATTCAGGGCATATAATCTTTCAAACGGAAGATACTTCTTTTGCGAAATCGAAAAAATGCAGATGGAAAAGCGGGGCGCCCTGACCCTTTCCCGAATAGCCTACAACCTTCGCACGGCTATAATCGGCGCTGTATCGAGCAGTACCTCGGGGGAAACGGGCGCAGTGCTTAAGGCGCTGATAATCGGGGATGCTTCCGACATTTCAGCCGACCTCTCGGCCGACGTAAAAGCATCGGGAGTCAGCCATATGCTGGTGGTTTCGGGAATGCATCTGGGCATTGTTTGCGGAATACTTACAAACCTTCTCAGAAGAAGGAGCAAACGGTGGGTCACCGCAATAGTAGGAATTGTTTTTGCGGCCTTCATAACCCTTGTTTGTCTTTTCCACGTGTCGGTAGTAAGGGCAAGTCTGGCATATTTTATAATGCTTATCGGCAGGGCGGTATACCGCCGTCCCGACGGACTAAGTTCTTTGGGATTTGGTACCCTTGTTTCGGTGTTTTTTATTCCGTATATATTTTACAATGTGGCGTATCTGCTTTCCCTCACGGCTACCTTTGCCGTAATCTATCCTGCAAATATGATAATGAAAACGGTAAACATTCCAAGAAAAGGCTTTGTTTACACACAGCTAAGGGCGGCCGTCGAGATAATCGTAATATCGGTTTCTGCCATTATTTGCACCCTTCCCGTAACCGTTCATTACTTCGGTTACGTTGCCCTTGCGGCGCCTGTTACCAACCTTCTTACAAACCTTTGTGTCACCTGTGCGCTGGTGGCTGGAGTGGCGGCGGTTTTTATCTTCTTTATTCCCATTGTGGGAAAGCTCTGCTCTGCGCCTCTGTTTTTGGCGGCCGAGCTTTTAGCCGCCTACTTTATTAAAGTGGTAGACACCATCGGCGAAAGGGGATGGGGAGTGGTAAGAATCCCGCAGGATAAAAATATTTATTGCTTTTTTACAGCAATAGCGTTTATATTATTAGTAAGAGTATTTTATATGTACGATCTAAAAAGAAAGGAGAGGGCATATCTTGCTCAACGAGAAAACTCTTAAATCGTCTTTGGAAGCGGGTTCGGTTTTACCTGTTTATATGATAGCAGGGGACGACCTGTACCTTAAAAAGCAGGCCCTCGACCGAATTATTAAGGCTACCGTCGACCCCGATGACGAAATGAATCTTATAAGGTTTTCCGCCGGTGCCGACCTTCAGCTGGTCTACGA
>JAXJWR010000230.1:0-2458 GCA_036307905.1 Acutalibacteraceae bacterium | reverse complement strand
CGCCAGAATGAAAAGGTATTAAACCTTCCCTTTAAGCCTGAGCTTGGACGTCCCGACCGCGACAACGTTATTGACGGATATATCAACCAGAACGAAGAGGATGTTTGTGCAGACGGAAATTGGCAGAAATATTTCACCACTCGTCCCGAACCCTTCACAATGGCAGAGCAGAGAGCATATCTCGACACCATCAGCGGCGTAGCGCTCGGCTCCGATGCCTTCTTCCCCTTTGATGATAATATCGAGCGCGCCAAGAAGAGTGGTGTTTCTTATATCGCAGAGCCCGGCGGTTCCATCCGCGACGATGTGGTAATCGACTGCTGTAACAAATACGGAATGGCAATGGCATTCACAGGAATGCGCCTCTTCCACCACTAATACACAACAAAATATAAAAGGATTGTTTACATGAAAATAATGGTTGTAGGTGGCGGCGGAAGAGAGCACGCCATCATTAAAAAACTGAAAGAAAATAGGGAAATTGAAAAGATTTATGCCCTCCCCGGAAACGGCGGAATGAAGGACGATGCCGAGTGCGTTTCCATTGGAGCCAAGGATATCGACGCTATTGTCTCCTTTGCAAAGGATAATGCAATAGACTTTGCCGTTGTCGCTCCCGACGATCCGCTGGTGCTTGGTTGTGTTGATGCCCTTGAGGCTGTCGGAGTGCCCTGCTTTGGTCCCGAAGCTAAAGCCGCAATAATCGAGGGAAGTAAGGTCTTTTCCAAAAATCTTATGAAAAAATACGGCATCCCCACCGCACAGTATGAAGTATTCTCTGATATGGATGCAGCGCTCAAATACCTGGAGACCGCACCCATCCCCACCGTAATTAAGGCCGACGGACTTGCCCTTGGAAAGGGCGTTATCATCGCCATGACTCGCGAAGAAGCCGTAGCCGCCGTCCATTCTATGATGGAGGACAAGGTTTTCGGTGAATCCGGCAGCAATATCGTTATCGAGGAATTCTTAACAGGTCCAGAGGTGTCGGTGCTTTCCTTTACCGATGGTAAAACCGTCGTTCCTATGATTTCTTCAATGGACCATAAGCGCGCCCTCGATAATGACGAAGGACTGAATACCGGCGGAATGGGAACAATCGCTCCCAACCCCTATTATACCGACGATATAGCAAAGGTTTGTATGGAAACCATCTTCCTTCCCACTGTCGACGCGATGAACAAGGAAGGACGAACCTTTAAGGGTTGTCTATACTTTGGCCTTATGCTGACTCCTAACGGCCCCAAGGTAATCGAGTATAACTGCCGTTTCGGTGACCCCGAAACTCAGGTTGTGCTTCCTCTCCTTGAAACCGACCTTTTCACCGTTATGAAGGCGGTTAGAGATGAAAAACTCGCAGACATCGAGGTTAAGTTTGCCGATAAGGCCGCTTGCTGTGTTGTTATGGCATCGAAGGGATATCCCGGTAAATACGATACAGGATTTGAAATTAAAATTGCCGATGATATTGACGCCGAGGTTTACGTCGCAGGTGCAAAGCTGGATGGAAACAAGGTGCTCACCGCAGGTGGACGCGTACTTGGTGTCGTTGCCGTTGCCGACGACCTTATTTCTGCCGTAGATAAAGCCTATAAGGAAGTTCCCAAGGTAACCTTCGATAACGCCTACAACAGATCCGACATCGGTCAGCGTGCTATAAAAGCCCTAAGCTAAGGAGATATAAAATGGTTTATAGAGTATATGTAGAAAAGAAAGAAGCGCTTGCAAACGAAGCCAAGGCTTTAAAAAACGACATCGTTTCTCTGCTTCAGATAAAAGGCCTTAAAAACCTTCGCCTTCTCAATCGTTATGATGTTGAAAATATCGAAAAAGAGCTTTACGATTATGCCGTAAAAACAGTATTTTCTGAGCCTCAGCTCGACATTGTTACCGAGGAGGTTGAAAACACTGAGGGTGCTGTGGTTTTTGCCACCGAGTATCTGCCCGGTCAGTTCGATCAGCGTGCCGACTCTGCCGCCCAGTGTATTCAGATAATCAGCCAGGGCGACCGTCCTCTTGTTAAAACTGCAAAGGTTTATGTGCTTTACGGTGACCTAACTGAAGCTGACGTAGAGGCTATCAAGAAGTATGTAATCAACCCTGTTGAAAGCCGCGAAGCCTCCCTCGATATGCCCGAAACCTTGGTGTCGGTTTACGACATCCCCACCGAGGTTGCTACCCTTGACGGATTTTTAGAGCTTGACGAGCAGGGCCTTGCAGACTTTGTTAAGAAATACGGTCTTGCAATGGATAATGACGACATCAAGTTCTGTCAGGACTACTTTAAAAGCGAGCATCGTGACCCCACTATCACCGAAATCCGTATGATAGATACATACTGGTCCGACCACTGCCGTCATACAACCTTCCTCACCACCATCGACGAGGCAGAGTTCGAGGACAAAACCATCCACGCCGCATTCGAGGAGTATATGGCTGTCCGTGAAAAGCTCGGTCG
>JAXJWR010000229.1:0-1383 GCA_036307905.1 Acutalibacteraceae bacterium | reverse complement strand
TCTATCCACTGTGCGTCTCCGAGGGGTGTTCCCGTGATATAAGCGGTTTCGAAGAAGCGGAGAGCCGACTTACAGGGTTCGCCGTTTACATCCCAGACGGTAACCTGCCAATAGTATCGGGTGCAATCGGCAAGGGCAGAGCCTCCATAGGGTATGTCGGTCGTATCGGCGCTTTCCACCTTACCGCTATCCCAGACAAGGTCGTTTAGTCCCTCGTCGGCGGACACGGTAAGCCTATAGGCCGTTTGCTTCTGACCAATTTCATTCGACTGCAGTTTCCACGAAAAGGTGGGTATTTCGCTGTCAATGCCGATAGGATCGGTAATATCGTTTACGGTCATTCCGTAAATGCTCATATTATCGGTCTGATCGTTGGTTGTCGCACCAACGGCGCACATTCCAACAAGACTACATACAACCAATGTCATTGCTAAAATTCCCTTCATATATCGCTTCATCTCAGTTTTTTCCTCCTTTTATATAACTGTTATAATATGCTCGCGGGGTCATTCCTGTATGCTGTTTAAAGAATCTGAAAAACTGCTGTGTATTTTGGAAGCCTATACGCTCGGATATCTCCTGAATGGGGATTCCGTTCATCAGCAAAGTTGTTGCCTCCTGGAGCCGCACCTTTGCGATATATCTTCCCGGCGGCTCCCCTACCCTTTCTCGAAAGCAACGGGTAAAGTGCTTAGGGTGCATAGCTACCCTGCCTGCAAGCAGCTCAATGGTAGGCTTTTGGTCCAAATGCTTAGAAATATAAGAAAGGCTGTCGCTAAGCCAGTCGCTTTTACGGAGCGTGGTAAGCTTAACCTCGGAGAAAAAGGCATCCACGAGGATATAAAGGTCGCGGTTTACCTTAAGGACCTGCTCAAATGGCAAGGTATGGGTTCCGTGATTGGCTGAGCGTTTAAAGACTGCTTTGATCTCACCGAACCTCTCTTCGCTGAGGCTTACCACCCATTCCGAGCAGGAAAACTGCTTAAAAATGGAGCCTGTAACCAGAGATCCCTCAAACTGGATGACCCACACATCAAAGTGGTCGAAGCGGTCACAGTTATGGGTCTTCGGAAGCAGGTCGGGAAGCATACAGAAATCGCCCTTTTTAAGACTATAATCCTTATCGCCTACCGTGAGCTTTGCGCCGCCGTCAATCACCAGCCAAAGCTCGTTCCACGGGCGTAACTTCTCCCCGTCGGACCAACCGTTCCACAGGTTTAAAAGAACGTCGTTTTTCATATGCAAATGAAGTTGTGAATTAAATGCCAGAGCGGACAATTATATCACCTCATAATTATTATAATCTTTACCATGTCATAAAAAAATATTAAAAAGAAGCAGAAAAGTTGCAAAAACGGACAAATTTGCGCTATAAAAACAGTA
>JAXJWR010000228.1:0-2008 GCA_036307905.1 Acutalibacteraceae bacterium | reverse complement strand
AGGGGAAGAAACGCAATAGAGGAATGTCGAAGACCCATTAACGGAAACAGTAACTATCATAAGATAATCAAATTCGGAGATGACGAGCTTCGCCGTCAGATGGCACATTACAGTGCCGTCACCATTTTCAATTTTGCACTTATGCTCCGAGCACACGCCGAAACCGCCGAGGACTTCCGCGCCGCAGGTGAAAAGTTTGCAACGGTAGGTCACTTTAAAAATGCCCGCGAGCTTGCAGACGATTGTTTTCGTCGTGCAAACGAAATGTACCAAAACGGATACGTCTATCAGCAACAGCCTCTTTACGGCGCACCACAACCTCGATATCAGCAGTATAATCAGGGTCAGGATCAGCTTGGCAACTTTTTCAACCGCGTAGAGGACGAGATCAGACGAGTTGATAACAACTTGGGTACTAACTTTTTTAAGAAAAGATAGCAAATATATAGGTGCGTGTAGATTTACGCTCGCCATCAAATGTTACAAAAGAAGAAGGACATACGTATCTGTGAAGATACGTATGTCCTAATTTTATTCTTACTCGAAAATTCTTTAGGGTGGTGGTTTTTATATTACGAAAACCGACAGAATCACGGGAATCGAAATGCAGGCGATAAGGTTTGAAAGCAGGGCGAGGCTGACACCGATCTCACAGTTTTCACCCACAAGCTTCGGGAAAACAATGGTGTTCATTCCGCAGGGGAGGGAGAAGTACAAAACTGCGATTTGTGTAACTTCCTTCGGCACACCCAAGATGGGCAGAAGCAGGGCAAGACAGATAGGTACTACCAGCATGGTGGCAACGACCGTGATGTGTACAGCCGGCTTCTTGAAGAGGGGAGCAAAGTCATATTGGGAAAGGGTGATGCCTGCAAGAAGCATTGCCACAGGGCCCATACAACTGCTGGAGGTGGTAAGTGCGCTGTTTATCACCTCGGGTATGGGCAGGGAGACGAGGCCTGCTATCATACCTGCAAAGGTGGTTATCATAATGGGATTCATCAGGTTTTTAAGGGTAAAAGATGCCTTTGTAAGTCGGCAGTAACCGACGGTGTAGATGTAAAGGGAAATCGGAATGCCGAAAACCATAAGGTTGAGAAGGGCAGTATTTGAAAGCAGTCCTTTTGCCATAAGGCTTTCGGTAAGGGGATAGCCGATATAACCCGAATTGGGCACTATAAGAGAATATTCGTAAATTCCCCGCTCATATTTGCTTTTGGTAAGCGGGATTGCGCCGAAACGTCCGATTATCATAAGAGCAATCGTGATTGCAAGGCCAACCAGCAACAGAAGATATTTTTCCGTGATGTAGGCAATCGTGAAGTTTGCGGCGTAAGTTTTAAAAATGTTGCAGGGAAGGAAAACGTAAACCACAAGAGTGGAGAGTATTTTACTCTGATCTGCCTTTACAAGGCCAATTTTGCTGAGCAAAAAGCCTGCCGCCATAAAGGCAAAAAGAATTCCAACCTGTTTTAAAACCTCTAACATTCAAAAGACTCCTTCGGTTAACCAAACCTTTTTAAACCATAAACAATTATAATACCCTGCAATAAAAAGTCAATAGCCAAAAAGTGTTTTTTAAAATGCAGTTTTTTGCAATGTTTTTATGCCCGAAAAAACAATTGCGAGAGAGTGCTTTCGGTGTTATAATCAAATTAAGGAGCGTGACGCTATATGAAAACACACGATAAAGCAGAGGTTTTAAGTTTTGCCGAGAAAAATGGCGTGCCCAAGACAAAAGGGGAACGCACCCTTGTGTGGTGTGAGGAGTTTTTAACCCGTGACACCCTTGAGGAGAATTGGACCTTCCGCACACAGATGCGTTCTACCGATGCCTCCCTTAACACCGACGAAAAGCATATCGAGGTTAAGGATAGTCTGCTGGGTCTTCACACCTACCGAACCGACGGCGCTGACGGAATTGATTATTCTATTCCTCAGGCACTAACCACCTACGATAAACTGGTCTTCAAAAGAGGTTATCTTGAAATGCGTGCAAAGGTTCCCT
>JAXJWR010000227.1:0-2035 GCA_036307905.1 Acutalibacteraceae bacterium | reverse complement strand
GGCCAGACCCTTCGACTGCTTCGACACCATAGACGACATCCGTGCCGCCAAGGCGCAGGCCGACAGGGTTATAGTTCTTTATCACGGTGGCAAGGAATATTGCCGTTACCCCTCCCCCAGACTTATGAAAACCTGTCGCGCCATGGTAAAGGCGGGGGCAGACCTGGTGCTTTGCCAACACACCCATATAATCGGCTGTTACGAGGAATTTATGGACGGCCATATTCTTTACGGACAGGGAAATTTCCATTTTTCGGGCCATTCCGACACGGACGGTGAATCCTGGAATCAGTTTTTGGCCACCGTATATGATTCCGACGCCAACAAGGTGGAATTTATACCCCTTGTAAATAACGGTCCCCAAATAAAGACGGCCGAAGGAGAGGAAAAGGAGGCTATTCTTCAGGGCCTTGCACGCAGAAGCGACTCTATTAAAGACGGTAGCTGGTACGACGGCTGGCGGAATGCCTGCAACACCGATTTCGGTTGGTACGTTAAGGCGGTTGGCTTTGAAAACGCCACGGAAGAGAAGCGTCATCTCTTCGCCCATTACCTGGACTGTGAGGCCCATCACGATATATTGACCGAACATTTTAAAACCGCCCACCAAAAGAAAGTAAACCACAAATAAAAAAAGCCGTACACAGTGTGTACGGCTTTTTTGTTACAAATTATTCAGCAATAAGCTTGTAGATGAATTTTGCCTCGTCGGGCTTGATGGTTTCGTCGCAAGCGGCGATGCAGGAAACAAGGTTTACAACCTCGAACTTGGTTTCCTTATCGAGAGCATCGGCAAACTTGTCGGCCAGCTCTTCTTCCTTGCCGTTGTAAAGGTTGGTATAGGAATCAACCTGCTCGTCGGTCATGCCGAGCATATCCTTAAGGAACTGACCCTCTTTAGCAGAGAGCTTTCCGTCGGCGCCCACAGCAGCGAGAATTATAACGGTAAGCATAAAGAAGCCCTTATTCTCCTCGTCGATTTTTGCACAAACGGGTAAAAGCTTTGCGGCAGAAGATTTTGCCATAGCCAGAAGGCTGTCATAATCTTCATTTACATATTTTTGCATAAGTTCATCAAAAGCGGACATAAAAAACTCCTCCGTAAAATCTATTCGACCGAGGTCGTTAAAAAAAGTATACTACCTTTCCCCGCTTTTGTCAACTAAAGAATAGTACTATATCCTTGACAACATCTGACAGAATAGTTAAAATACTTTTAAAAGCAGATAACCTTTTGGAGATGGTCGTATGTTTAACAAAATCACCCCCGAAAAAGCAGGAATTTCATCTAAATACGTAAAAAAATTTATCGAAACCCTCAACCGCAGGGGTCTTGTTACCCACAGCGTAATTCTTATGAAGGGTGACGATATATTTGCCGAATATTACTGGGCTCCCTTTAGTGCCGACACCTGCCACAGAATGTACTCCCAAACCAAAAGCTACGTGGCAATCGCCATCGGCTTGCTTGTTGAGGACGGAAAGCTTTCGCTGAGTGATAAAATCGTCGACCATTTCCCCGAAAAAATCAAAAGAGAACTTCCCGAAAATCTGGCAAAGCAGACCGTTCGCGATATGCTTATGATGTGCACCGTGGGCGAGCCCCCCTACTGGTTTTACCACGGCAACCCCGACCGCACCGACCTTTATCTTAACGAAAACAACAGCCGTTTCCCTGCCGGTATGCGTTTTAAGTACGACAGTCCCGGCTCTCAGGTGCTTAGCTCCCTTGTAGAAAAGCTTTCGGGTATGAGTCTTTTTGATTTCCTGAGCAGCCGAATTTTTAGGCATCTTGGCACCTTTAAAACCGCTACCATTCTTAAATGTCCCAACGGCGACAGTTGGGGAGATTCCGCCCTGGTTTGCACCCCCCGCGATATGGCCTCCTTCGGACGTTTTCTTATGAAGGGCGGAATGTGGGACGGCAAACGTCTTATGAACGAGGAATACATAAAAACCGCCTGCTCAAAACTAACCGATAATCAGGAGTCGGCCTTTGACGATTATTATAATCAGGGCTACGGCTATCAGATAT